>JBEBBH010000207.1:0-11099 GCA_041158485.1 Bacteroidota bacterium
TAATCCAAATCGTTAATAGTGACCTTGACCCATCTAGTAATGGTGTGCTAGAGCGCGATCAACAAGGACAGTCCAATAAATTCAATTACAACTATTGGTCATCACCTGTAGGTGCTCAAAATAACAGCGCCAACAACCAAGGCTTTACCTTGAGTAACATTTTAAAAGACGGTACAACAACTACACCACAAACATTAAACTGGACATCAGGAGTCAATGCATCGCCATCAAGTCCGATTACTTTATCAAAATATTGGATATTTAAATTTCAGGATTTTGCTAACGGTACAGCCAATTGGTCTTATGTTGGGAATACAGGAACTATTTTACCTGGACAAGGTTTTACTTTAAAAGGAAGTGGTGCAGCAACAGCCAATCAAAATTATACTTTCGTCGGAAAACCTAATAACGGAAACATTACCTCATCTGTGTTACCAAATAATTTAAACTTAACCGGAAATCCTTATCCGTCAGCTATTGACGCCAATAAATTTATTGATGACAATGCAACAAGCATTACCGGTACTTTGTACTTCTGGGAACACTACAACACCAACAACTCGCATGCCTCACAAGAATACCAAGGTGGTTATGCCACGTATACTAAATTGGGAGGAACTGCTCCTATAGCACCAACAGGAATTAGCGGTTTGGGCTCGAGTTCTAAAAAACCGAAAAGATATATTCCTGTGGCACAAGGATTCTTTGTAAAAGGCTCAGCTACAGGTGGAACTATAACTTATAAAAACAGCCAAAGATCATTTATCAAAGAAAATTCAGCTTCATCATACACGCTTTTCCGTTCAGCATCACCGGTAGTCAATAGTGACAACCAAGAAGACAATGATGATACCGAAGCTCCTGAAGAACTATTTATGAAAATCCGTTTGGGTTATGACTCAGCTGATCAATACCATCGTGAAACTTTGATTGGTTTTATGAACCAATACGGATCGAATGGTTATGACAATGGTTATGATGGCGTGAGTATGGAAACACTATCTAATGACATGTACTTTATCTCAGGGAATTATAAATTGAACATCTTAGCCGATGGCTATTTTAATACCGCTAACATCTATCCTTTGGGCGTTAAAAATGCTACTCCGGGAAATATAAAATTTAGTATCGATGAACTAGAAAATATCCAAGAATCGTTCCCTATTTACTTGTATGACAATGTAACCAACACTTACACTAATTTAAGAGAACAAGTCTATAAAGCTAATTTACCGGCCGGTACATTTGAAAACAGATTCTCTTTACGCTTCAGTACCGGAGCAGCCTTATCAACACAAGATAATCTATGGAATGGTTTACAAATTATTCATGCGCAAAGCTCTCAAATGGTAACCATCAAAAATGATGCATTACAAGTAGACATCAATGGCGTTGAATTGTATAACCTATTAGGACAAAAAATTCACACTTGGTCATTAGAAAACCAAAGCCAAGAGGAAATTAACCTTAAAGTTAACCTAACTTCATCAGGCACATACTTGGTTAAAGTAATTACCAACAAAGGAAGCATCACTAAAAAGATAGTGTTCTAAAACACAACGCAATAAGTAAAAGTAATTCATTTGTTTTTTAATGGGCGACTCGGTTTATACCGGGTCGCTTCAATTTTATACCATTCGTCTAAAAAAACAACCGCTAATCGATTAAATATGTTAATACAGCGAAGGAAAAAATATAAAATATTGTATTTTTTGTAAGTTTTTTATCGGTATAAAAAACAATAATGTGCATTTCATCGATTTTTTTGTGCTTTTTGTCGATTATTTAAACTCTTTTGTATAGTTTTGAAACGTCAAATAATCAAATGAAGAGTTTAAATAATCTTCAAACAAAAAATATCACATAAGTTAAGCCCAGAGTTATGAAAAAACTATTAACAAGATTACTAAAAAGAAGTTACCTACTTTTATGGCTATGCTCTATAGCAACGTTTTCACAAGTAACTATAAGAAGCCAATCTTTTGAGAGTGCTACATCAGATAACTTAAGTTACACAGTAACCTCAAGCTCTAACATCGCAGTATCCTCAGGAACCGGAGTATCTAGCAGCAACTCATTGAGTTTTAAAGGCAATAACCAAAATGCTACATTTCAAAATGTAGATATTACAGGTTATGCTAATGTTGAGGTTTCTCTTGCATTTGCCTCACTTAATGTTGATAATGATGAAGATCTATTTATTCAATTTTCTTATGACAACGGAAGCAACTACCAAAGCGCTATAAAACTAGTGGATGGAAGCAGCAACAAAACGCTTTCTTACGGCACTTCAGATGCCTCTTCCAATCCTTATGTCTTTAGTGTACCTTCAGGCAATAACAGTGTAAGATTTCGTGTATACTGTGTAGGTGTTGATAATGGAGAATTTTACTATATAGACAATGTATCAGTAAGAGGCTATGCCTATCCTGAAATCAACCTACAAGCCAATAGCACTAACATTGCCTCAGGAAGCACAACCATTTCATCAGCCATCAATACTGATTTTGGCAGCACTGATGTAAATTCAGGAACTGTTTCACAAACCTACACAGTTCAAAATACTGGAATTGCAAATCTTTCTATTTGGTCAGTTTACACTGATAATGGAGATTTTTCAGCCGCCATTTCATCTTCAACAATTACTCCGGGTGGTTCAGCAACCTTAACAGTGACCTTTAATCCTGTTCTAGCCGGTACACGTAGCGGGTTGGTTTACATATCTAACAGCGATAATGATGAAAACCCATACTCTTTCAGAGTTCAAGGTATAGGAACAGAACAAGAAATCAATTTACAAGGAGGTACTGTATTAACAGATATTCCTAGTGGTACAGTGACCACTTCAGATGCTACCGGAACAAACTTTGGTTCTTTACCAACTACAAAAACATTCACTATTCAAAACACAGGTACAAGTTCGTTATCCTTATGGTCAGCTTGGTCTTCACTAACCGATTATACCGTATCTTTTTCTCCAAGTACTATACCGGCAGGAGGAACTGGAACCTTAACTGTAGTTTACAATCCAACTGGAACAGGTACACGTACAGCTACTATTTCACTTTCCAATAACGATGCAAACGAAGGCACATACACTTTTAGAGTTTCAGGAACAGCAACAGATAAAGAAATAAATGTAAAAGGAAACTCAATTAATATTACTTCCGGAAGTACTACTATCAACGTAGACCGAAACACCGATTTCGGGAGTACAGATGTTAATGTCGGAAGTGTTACCAACAACTTTACCATAGAAAACACAGGCGTTAACAGCTTATCGATTACTGCTGTTTCATCCAACAGCGGCGACTTTATTGTATCTTTCCCTGCCACAACTATACCGGCTTACAGCTCAGTTACTTTACCGGTTACATTTAACCCTACCGTAGCCGGCACCAGAAATGGTGTGATCACTATCAACAATAATGACAGCAACGAAGGAACTTATACTTTTGCCGTTCGTGGTATAGGTACAGAACAAGAAATCAATGTTCAAGGTGGCTCCGGACCAAGCAATATTGCAAGCGGAACAACTTCAGTTTCAGTTGCAACAGGTACGAATTTCGGATCATCAGCCGTAACAAGAACTTTTACAGTTCAAAACACCGGAACCAGTAATTTAAATATTTCTTCGGTTTCCTCAACATTAGCAGATTATGCGGTTAGCATTTCTTCTAACTTAGTAGCACCGGGAAGTACTGCTACATTAACTATTGTATTTAACCCTAATGTTGTAGGGACAAGAGCAGCTACCATTAGTATTGTAAGTAATGATACAGACGAAAGCAATTATACTTTTGCCGTTTCAGCCAACGTAACCGACAGAGAAATCAATGTTAAAGGAAACGGTGTTAGTTTAGTCAATGGGCATACACTTATCAGCACCGCTAGAAATACTGATTTCGGCAGTGTTCAAGTAGATGGCGGTTTAGCCACCAACAGCTTCGTTATTGAAAATATTGGAGGCTTACCATTAAATGTTACTAATATCACCTGTAACAATACTTTTGATTTTGTTGTAAACTTTACTCCAACTAGTATTCCAGCTGGAGGAACAATGACTTTCACGGTAGATTTTAATCCAATTACTAACGGAGTAAGAACCGGAACAATTTACATTACCAATAACGATGCAGATGAAACTAACTATCGTTTCAATATTTCAGGTAGAGGTTTACAAGACAATGATGGTGACTCAGTAGACAGTAGCACTGACATTGATGATGACAATGATGGTATAACCGATATCATAGAATGTGGAACTTGTTTGAGTGACCCATTTGTAAACGGAAGTTTTGAAACCCCTGTTATTGCCGCCTCAAGCTATGCTATCCTACCAACCAGTAGTGTAAACGGTTGGCAAACCAGTGCCGAAAACTTCATCGAAATTTGGAGCAGCGGATTCAATGGTGTAAACGCAGCCAGCGGTAACCAATTTGCCGAATTGAATGCTAACGTACCGGGAACTTTATACCAAACATTTTGTTTGAACGGAGCCGGCGGAACCATCAACTGGTCTATCAAACACCGAGGAAGAGGTGGTGTTGACCAAGCATTTGTTAAAATGGGAGCTACTTTAGCCGATGCCTTAGCCTCTACTCCTATTGTGGAAATGGTAGACGGCAACACGGCTTGGGGTACCTACTCAGGTATCTATGCCATTCCGGTGGGACAAACTCAAATCGTAATTACCTTCCAAGCCGGTTACACCGGTTCAGGAAGTGCCTCAGTAGGAAACTTTATAGATGACGTTCAAATTGTCATCAACCAAGGTTGTATCGATTCTGACGGTGATGGTATTCCGGATACAGAAGATTTAGATTCTGATAACGACGGTATTCCGGATATTGAAGAGGCCGGTTTCAAACAATACAGTAACAATACAGCAACTTTTGACAAGAGTAACTCTTCTCTTTGGAATGACACTAACAGCAACGGAATGAACGATTACATCGCCAGCATGATTACTGCAGGAACTTATAGTGTACCTGATTCTGATGGCGACGGATTGAGAAACTATTTAGACTTCGACAGCGACAACGACTCTTTCTTTGACGTGAATGAAGCTGGTATTTTAAATGGCGACGGCGACATCAACGATGATGGTAAAGGCGACGGTGTAGATACTGACAGAGATGGTGTCCTGGATTTATATGATAACGCTGTTGGTTACGGTACAGTAGCCAGAAGTTACGCTCAGGATTCCGATGGAGACGGAATAGCCGATTTCTTGGAACTTGATGCCAACAACGATGGTATATTCGATATTACTACGTCTTTATATGACAATATCGACACTAATAACGACGGTAAAGTAGACGGTACTGCAGATGTTGATCGTGACGGAATCTTAGATGCTTTCGATACTAATCCGGCCGTAAAAGGTTCGCCTAGAAACTTGAACAAAAAATTATTATTGGATTTTGACGGAAGAAATGACTATGCAGAAAGCGCTCCGGTAGTTGGCGGTTTGACCAATGCTTCCTTAATGGCTTGGATTGATTTAAGAAGCGGATATAATAATGAAGGCGTTGTAGTAGGTCAGGACAAATTCCAAATCAAAGTGAACAGCAACAGAAAATTAGAAGCTGTATTCAACAACACCTCTGTTACCGGTACTGATGCGCTTAATACAGCCCAATGGTACCACGTAGCTGCTGTTGTGAGTAATGACGAATTAAAATTATACTTGAACGGAACTTTGATTAAAACTAAAGCGATTTCAGGTGGTATTGAAGCTGATGCAACTAACTTCACTTTAGGTAAAAACCCAGCAGGAACTAACAAATTCTTCAATGGTAAAATCGATGAAGTACGTTTATTCAATGTAGCTTTAACAGATGCTCAATTGCAAAGAATGGTATACCAGGAAATCGAAAACAACAGTGCTCAAGTTCGTGGTACTGTAATTCCGAGAGACATCCAATCTTTACCTTATGCTAACCTATTGCGCTACTATCGTATGGATACTTACAAAGATGATATAGTAGACGATTTAGTAACGCCTGGTTTCGATACCGGAACAGGTATGAAAATGTACAATCACAAAAACATCAATACACAACAAGCACCTATGCCATTTGTAACCAGAACAACAGGAAGCTTTGCTACTGCTATCACCGATAGTTCAAATGACATCCAAGGTTTAGATGTAACAGAATATGACTATACTATAGTTCAGGTAAACCACAACATTACTGAGTCTTCAAATGTAGCGGCAAACGGTTTGATTGTTAGCTCCGGTGTAACTATCGACATGAACAACGACAACAAGTTAGAAAACAAATGGTATTTGAAATTAGACGGTAAAATTGACTTGAGCGGTAAATCGCAATTGGTACAAACAGCCGACAGCGAATTAGATGTCACCAGTACCGGATTTATCGAAAGAGATCAAACCGGACAATCAAACCGTTTCAACTATAACTATTGGTCTTCTCCGGTAAGTAGTATTAATAACACTACAGTAAACCACGGTTATACAGTAGCCGGCGTCATGAAAGACGGAACTACCGCAACACCTCAAAACATTCAGTGGACAACCGGTGTTAACAGTAGCGCCACCAGCCCAATTACATTGAGCAGCTATTGGATTTTCAAATTCCAAAACCTGACCAACAGTTACGCCAACTGGACTTCAGTAGGTCAAAACGGGGCTTTATTAGCCGGACAAGGGTTCACCTTGAAAGGTTCTAATGCTGCCACTCCGAAACAGAACTATACTTTTGTGGGTAAACCAAACAACGGTACCATTACTTCTACAGTTGCAGCCAACAATTTGAACTTGTGTGGTAATCCATATCCATCTGCTATTGATGCTGATAAATTTATCGATGACAACATCGGAGCTATTACAGGAACATTATTATTCTGGGAACATTACAACACTAATACGTCTCACAATACTATTCAATACCAAGGTGGTTATGCTACTTACACCAAAGTAGGTGGAACGCCTCCGGTAGCTCCGGCTGGAATCAGTGGTTTAGGAATCAGTAACCGATCAGCCAAAAGATTCATTCCGGTAGGACAAGGTTTCTTTGTGAACGGAAATACAACCGGCGGTACAATTACCTTTAACAACAGTCAACGAATCTTTGTTAAAGAAGACAATGGACAATCTCAATATTTGTTCAGAAATGGCGGTATGATGGCCGCAACTCAAACCGCTATCAATGCTGAAGATTCTTTTGAAACGGAACAATTCACTAAATTGAGATTAGGCTTTGTATCGGCAAACAATTACCACCGACAATTATTATTAGGATTTATGAACCAATATGCTACCAGTGGATTCGATAACGGTTATGATGCTTTGAGCACCGAAACTTTGGCCAGCGACATGTATTTCCAACAAGGAACTGTAAAACAGAATATCATCGGTGATACTTATTTTAATGCCAATAACAGCTATCCGTTAGGAGTTAAAAATGCTACTGCAGGGAATGTAAAATTCAACTTAGACGACAAAGAAAACTTAGCGGAAGACCAAGAAGTATATATCTTCGACAACACTACAGGCATCTACCATAGCATCAAGTCGCAGCCGTTTGAAATTAGCTTACCGGCCGGAACCACAGAAAACAGATTCTTCTTAAGATTCTCAACTACCGGTTCTTTGGGTACAAACGACAACGAAATGCAAAATGGTATCTCAGTAGCGCACACGCAAACCGACAACACCATCCACATTAAAAACGAATTGATGGAAGCCACTATCAAATCAGTGGAATTGTATAACTTATTGGGACAAAAAGTTGCCGACTGGTCATTAGAAAACCAATCAGCTACCGAAATGCACTTACCGGTTAACAATGTAAGTACCGGAACTTATATTGTAAAAATCGCCACAGATAAAGGTGATATCAGCAAAAAGATTTTGACTAAATAACCGTTTTGATTTTGACACAAAAAAACTCTCCGTCCGGAACGGAGAGTTTTTATTTTAACCCTACTGTAAAGCTATGTTACTTATACTTATACTCAAGCTAATTTCGCTAAGATACCCGCTACATCGGTTTCAAATTGTTCGCCGGTTTGCAAATCCTTCAAGATAAATAAATCGCCTTTGATTTCTTTCACTACAAATGGAATCATACGACGTTCGGCGTGTTTGAACTGTTTATCAATCTTAGCCGCATCCGGGTAAACTTCTGCTTTAATGCCATTGGACCTTAAGTTTGTCACTGCTTTCATCGCTTCAAAAGCTTGACTTTCGCCAAAATTCAGAAACAATACTTGCGTCGTCGTAGTGACCGTGGGCGGAAACAAGTTCAATTCTTCCAACACCAAATAAATACGATCTAAACCAAAAGAAATCCCAACGCCACTCATATTTTTCAATCCGAAAATACCCGTCAAATCATCATATCGACCGCCACCGCCTATAGAACCCATAGCCACGCCTTCAGGTGCCGATACTTCAAAAATGGCTCCGGTATAGTAATTTAATCCACGGGCTAAAGTCACATCCAAATCCAATCGGGCTTTTTGCAATCCTAATTGGGTGACGTTTTCACAAATAAAACGCAGTTCTTCAATACCCTTTTTGCCTTCTTCAGAAGTGGCTAACAACTGTGACAATTTTTCTAATTTATCCGCTATGCTTCCGGAAAAACTGAATAATGGTTGCACTTTTACCAAAGCATCTTCTGAAATGCCTTTCTCCAACATCTCTTTTTTAACGCCTTCCTCTCCTATTTTGTCGAGCTTATCCAAAGCCACGGTAAAGTCAATCAATTTATCCGAAGCACCAATAACCTCAGCAATTCCGGATAAAATTTTGCGATTGTTAATTTTAATCGTCACACCTGCTAATCCTAAAGCCGTAAAAACCGAATCGTACAATTGCACCAACTCGACTTCTTGCCACAACGAAGTAGAACCTACCACATCGGCATCGCATTGGTAAAACTCTCTGAAACGCCCTTTCTGCGGACGGTCAGCACGCCAAACCGGTTGGATTTGGTAACGCTTAAAAGGAAACTCAATCTCATTTTGGTGTTGCACTACATAACGCGCAAAAGGCACGGTTAAATCGTAACGCAAGGCTTTTTCGGAAATTTTTCCCGTAAGTTTTTTATAGTTGATGTCTTGTAATTCTTCGGCAGGAACTTTATCTAAATAATCACCCGAATTCAATATTTTAAAAATCAGCCTGTCACCTTCTTCCCCATATTTCCCCATTAGGGTTTCCGAGTTTTCAAACGAAGGCGTTTCTATCGGTTGGTACCCAAATTGCTCAAAATGACGACGCATAATCGAAATGATATAATTGCGTTTCGACACCTCAACAGGTGAAAAATCTCTCGTGCCTTTGGGAATACTTGGTTTTTGTGCCATTTTGATATTAGATTTTTAAATATTAGATTTTAAATATTTCATATCTGATATTTGATATTTAAAATTCATTTGCAAATATCTTATTTTTTAAAACTATTTCCACCCGTGTTGTAATTTTCTTGTAACAAAAGCTGTATTTTCGTGTCAAATAACCGTTATGATTGGATTATTCAGAGAAAACGTCAAAATTGCGTTGGGTTCGATTCGGGCACAATTGCTTCGTACCATATTAACGGTAGTTATTATTGCTATTGGTATCACTGCTTTAGTAGGTATTTTAACGGTGGTTACCGCCATTGAGTACAACCTCAATTCGAGTTTTGCCTCTATGGGTTCGAATACCTTCAACATCAACCAATACGAATCTACCGGAAGACGTCGTGGCAACGAAGAAATCGAAAAAATTAATCCCATCATCAGTTATCCCGAAGCAAGAGCTTTCAAAGAAAAATTCAATACGCCTTTTACCCAAACTTCACTATCCTTTATTGCGACTTCCAACGCTGAAGTAAAATTTGAAAACAAAAAGACCGATCCGGAAATTTCCGTTTTAGGTATCGACGAATTCTACTTAACCAACTCAGGTTTAGAGGTAACGCAGGGCCGGAACTTCAACTCTTTTGACATTTCCAACAACGTATATTCGTGTGTTGTCGGCTCCGATTTTGTGACCAAAGGTTTGCTGAAAGACACCAACCCTATTGATAAAATCATCTCCGTGCGTGGCGCCAAATTTAAAGTTATCGGCGTGCTCAAAGAAAAAGGTTCCACTTTTGGGAACAGCCAGGATTTGCGCGTGATGATTCCGATTCAAGTGGCGCGCTCTATGTTTTCGGCACCTAACATCAACTATTCTTTAAGTACAATGGTATCGAAGAAAGAAATGCTGGACGAATCCATCGACAATGCCATTATTACGATGCGTAAAATTCGCAAATTAAATCCGGTGGAAGAAAACAATTTCGGAATATCCCGCAGCGATGATTTGATCAATCGCATTGGAGAATTAACCGGATTTTTGTCGTGGTCGGCTTGGATTATGGGTATCATTACCATTTTAGGTTCTTCCATCGCTTTGATGAATATCATGGTAGTTTCGGTTACTGAAAGAACTCGTGAAATTGGTGTCCGAAAAGCTTTGGGCGCCAAAAAAAGCACTATCGCCTTTCAGTTTTTCATCGAAACCTTAACCATCGGGCAAATGGGTGGCTTTTTCGGGATTATCTTAGGAATCCTAATTGGCTTTATCATTTGTTTGGCAGCCGGCTGGGATTTTGTCATTCCTTGGGGCGCGATTATGGCGGCTTTTGTGACCAGTTTTATTGTAGCCTTGGTTTCCGGTTTGTATCCTGCCATCAAAGCCTCGAAACTCGATCCGATTGAAGCCTTGCGTTACGAGTAAACGGTTTATTTTACAGCCGATACCATTCGGTCGTTCCCATAAATATCTTGGTGCAATTGCACTGCAGCAAACCCAAAACTTTCCACTAAAGCAACCGTTTCTTTGCCGAGATATTGGTTGATTTCGAAGTACAACTTTCCCTTTGGCGTTAAATGTTTTTGTGCTAAAGCCGCAATTTTTCGGTAAAACAACAAAGCATCGTCATCTGCCACAAACAAAGCCAAATGCGGTTCGTACTGCAATACATTCGGTTGGATTTCGATTTTTTCCAAATGCCTAACATACGGTGGATTAGATACGATGATATCAAAAGATTCTCCCAAATCTTCAGTTGATAAAATATCTTGCAACC
>JBEBBH010000208.1:0-2662 GCA_041158485.1 Bacteroidota bacterium
CTATCTTTTTATCAACTGCAAAAGGTTTGTGTTGGGCCGAACCCAAAAGCAACGCACAAGACATCCCTGAAACGCCGCCGCCGATAATCAAAACATCATACATAGGAAGGTTAGTTTTTTAGCTTCTCTTCAATTTTCTTCGACATTCTGAAGATCAAAAGAATCAGCATGGCACACATCGCCGCTGCTATTCCGATTAGGGCAACCAAACTATCGCCTTCAAACAAATTGCTGAAGTCCAACATGGTTACATTGAAAGCAATTAGGGCAAAAGCAACAACAATTAATATAGTAGTAAAAATTTTCATGGGTTGAATTTATAGCGCAAAAATACTAATTTTTAAAATCAGACAAATAGTCCTTTAACATTAGCGGCAAATAATTTAACAGCTATCGCCAACAAAACTACACCGAATACTTTTCGGATAATACTCAAGCCGTTTTTACTGAGTCTTTTTTCAATTTTGGAAGACGATTTCAACACGGCATACACTAAAATAATATTCAACAATATGGCTATAATAATGTTGATGGATTGGAATTCGGCGCGCAAAGACAAGAGTGTAGTCATCGTTCCGGCACCGGCAATTAAAGGGAATGCAATGGGAACAATAGAAGCGGAATTGGCTTCTTCATCACGGTACAGTCGAATGCCTAAGATCATTTCCAAAGCCAAAAAGAAAAGCACAAACGAACCGGCTACGGCAAACGAATTGACATCGATACCAATTAGTTTCAAAATTTCTTCCCCTACAAAAAGAAAGGCAATCATGATACCGGCCGACACTATCGAAGCTTTCTCAGATTGAATATGACCAAATCGAGCTCTCAAATCGATGATAACCGGTATGCTGCCCACTATATCAATCACGGCGAATAAAACCATAGTAGCCGTTGCAATTTCTCTGAAGTCTAAATTCATGGTGCTGTTTTTTTTACAAAATTAGGATTTTAATCGTTTATAACGATTTTTGATTTTACCTTTGCATTAAAAATCGCGCTTTGGCTTTTAGCTGTAGCAAAAAAATTAATCAATTTAAAATACCTGAAGCCCACTGGGCTTCCTCCTCTTAATATCAAATGTTTCAATTAGGCAAAACCATAGTATCGGAAGATATACTTGAAAAAGATTTTGTATGCAACCTTTCAGCCTGTCATGGTGCTTGTTGTGTGGATGGCGATGCGGGTGCACCATTAAGTGAAGCCGAAATCAAAATCTTGGAAGAAATTTACCCGAAAGTCAAACCTTTTTTACGCAAAGAAGGCATTGAAGCTATTGAAAAACTGGGCACTTGGGTAGTTGGCACCGATCAGGATTTAGAAACGCCGCTGATTGACAACAAAGATTGCGCTTATGTGATTTTTGACGGGAAAACAGCACTTTGTGGTATTGAGCAAGCTTATAATCAAGGTATAGTCGATTGGAAAAAACCGGTTTCTTGTCATTTGTATCCCATTCGTGTGAAAGATTTCAGCGAATTCGCCGCTGTCAATTACGACCGTTGGGACATTTGCAATGACGCTTGTACATTGGGCAAAGAATTGCAAGTACCGGTCTATAAATTTGTCAAAGAAGCTTTGATTCGAAAATTCGGTCAAGATTGGTACACCGAATTGGAAAAAGTAGCCGAAGACTTGAAAAACGAGAAATAAAAAAAGCCTGAATCAATGATTCAGGCTTTTTTGTGGAGAAGATGGGGCTCGAACCCACGACCTCTTGACTGCCAGTCAAGCACTCTAGCCAACTGAGCTACATCCCCATTTTTGAGATAGCAAATATATACTTTTCTACAAACAAAAAACAACTCATTACGCATCTTTTTTTGAGATTTGTTGTAAATTTACTTTAAATATTCATTTTTATGTCCGCCGAAAATACCCAAGGGTTTATTCAAACCCAAATTGAAAACAAAATTGCCTTTCTCACCTTTAGTCATCCGGCCAGTAACTCATTCCCGAGTGATTTATTAGACAAACTAACTCAGGAACTCCATTCGCTTAGCAACAACTCTCAGGTGAATGTAATTGTGTTACAAAGTGAAGGCAAAACCTTTTGTGCCGGAGCTTCTTTTGACGAATTGCTTTCGATAAGCAACCTTGATGAAGGGAAAAAATTCTTTTCCGGCTTTGCCAATGTGATCAATGCGATGCGCAAATGCTCTAAAATCATCCTTGGAAAAATACAAGGGAAAGCCGTTGGCGGTGGCGTTGGATTGGCTGCCGCTTGTGATTTTGCTTATGCTTACCAAGACGCTTCGATTAAATTATCCGAAATTGCCATTGGAATTGGTCCGTTTGTGATTGAACCGGCCGTTTCTCGAAAAATCGGCAAGAATGCCATGTCGTTATTAGCACTTCAGCCTAACCATTGGCAAACGGCTGATTGGGCTGTGGAAAAAGGACTTTACGCAGATGTTTTCGACAGCTACGACGAGTTGACCGAAGCGACAGTTGCCATGGCTAAAAAATTGGCTTCTTATCATCCGGATGCGCTAGCTGAAATGAAGAAGGTATTTTGGGTAGGTACCGAAAATTGGGACTCTCTATTGTATGAACGCGCCGGTATCTCGGGCACCTTAGTGCTTTCGGATTTTACCAAAAAAGCCCTTAACGAATTAAAAAAGTAAATCATGTTATTCCTAATTTCCCTTTTACAGCAAAC
>JBEBBH010000209.1:0-3195 GCA_041158485.1 Bacteroidota bacterium
TTGGCAACCAACAATTTTAAACCTAACATTAAGAAGAAGAACAAAGGAATTCCGATGGCTAAGAATGTCAACAAACCAAACGCCCAAAGCGGAATATCGGTGTAATTAACAGCGTCTACATAACGTTGCCAAGGCGCATCGATGAAAGAAGTCGTTCCGAAAGTAAACAATCCGATGAACAAACCGGCTAAAGACATAGCCGAGAATACTAAAATAATGGCTCCTAATACTTTGGCAAAAGCACCGAAGATTTTCATGATCACATCGCCCAAACCGCCGGCAACTCTCTCAGCGCCGTTTTTGACTTGGTTTCCCATTTCGTCGTAGTTGGCATTTTTGAATTTGTTGGAAACCGATTCAAATTCCTCTCTGACTTTCTTTTCGATGTTGGAAATGGTTACCGGTTCACCGGTCATTTCTAATTTTTCAGAAGTTGTAACTGCTTTTGGGGTTGCAATCCAAAGGATTAAATAAGCGATGACTCCAAAGCTGGTGAAGGCCAACAACAAGAAGATGATTTTAATCCAAACCGCATCTACCCCAAAGTAGTGTCCTAAACCGGTACACACACCGCCAATTAAACCTCTGTCTTTGTCACGGTACAATTTTTTTCTGCCTGTTGTTGCGAAGAAAGGTTCCGATTTGGTTTCGGTGCCGTCGTCGTCAATGCGGTAATCTTCCGGTTGTCCCATAACCACAATCACTTCGTCAACATCTTTGTTATTGATTACGTGTTTGTCCGATTTTTGTTTTTCTGTCAAAAGCTCGGCCACACGCATTTCAATGTCTTTCATGATTTCGTCTTTCCCTGATGAGTTAGAAAGCGAACGTTTTATCGCATCAAAATATCTTGATAATTTTTGGTATGCATCTTCATCTATGTGAAAGAATAAACCACCTATATTAATATTTACTGTTTTGTTCATGATTGTTATTTTTGATTGGTTATGATGTTCACGGCGTCTGATAATTCCGTCCAAGTGCCGTTCAATTCAGTTAAAAATGTCTTCCCTAATTCGGTTAAGCCATAGTATTTTCTTGGCGGCCCCGAAGTTGATTCTTCCCAACGATAGTTGAGTAGTCCGTCGTTTTTAAGTCTTGTCAATAGTGGATAAACCGTTCCTTCTACTACAAGCAGTTTAGCGTTTTTTAAAGTGTCTAAGATTTCAGAAGTGTAGGCGTCTTTTTCTTTTAGGACAGACAAGATACAAAATTCTAAAACACCTTTTCGCATCTGGGCTTTTGTGTTTTCAATGTTCATAGTACATGATTTTAAATTTTTCTGATTAACATTCGTTTTTTGATTTCTTGATGATTGAAACCGGTGATTGATTATGATTGATGATGTATTATTTTTATTTGAAAAACGGGATACTTAACGGGTATTTGTAAAATTCACCGTTTGATGTTTTCACGGCTCCGTAAATGATCAATACAAATTCGATTACTTTAATAAAGCAGAACAACAACACGGCAATAATGCCTAAAATTGAAATTCCGGTTAAGTTACCCATACTTAAGTTATCGATGACAAAATCGCGATCGAGATGAATATCGCCTTCCGGTACATTTTTAAAAATGGAGTAGATGAAAATCGGAATAGCAATCAAACACAATATAACAGTGTAAACAAAGATGCTCAATTGGAAGTTCAAAACTTGTTTGCCGTTGTAATCCACAAATTCCGATTCGTTTTTCTTGGTACTCCAAATTACAATCGGGAAGATGTAATTTCCAAAAGGAATAACATATTGTGTCAAAGCACTCAAGTGCAAAAACGTAGCGATGTTTTTTTCGTTATTAGTTGTCATTTTTTTGATTTTTTTAGTTGATGATTAAAACCCCGAGCTTACAATACTATAGATAAGCTATTAATTTCTTATACAAAGATAAGGTTAAAAAAAGGTATTATGCAATGCAAAGTACTTAAAATTAACAAAATATTAACATTTAATAAATCGCTTTAAACCCATGTCTTTTTTGTACTTTTACAGTAAAATCAAGTATTTATGGAATTTTCGCCTTCAAAATTGAATACCTTCTTATTTTTTAAATTGCCTTCTGCATTTTGGTCCGGCGTTAGGGTAAAGTCGATTTCAGAGCAGCAATGTGTAGTGACGGTGAAGCATCGTTGGTTCAATCAAAATCCGTTTAATTCTATGTATTTTGCAGTACAAGCTATGGCGGCAGAACTCACAACCGGCGCTTTAGTAATGATGCAAATCAAGAAGTCGGGCAAAAAGATTTCCATGTTAGTGGCTAACAACAAAGGCAATTTTACGAAGAAAGCCACCGGAAGAATTACTTTTACTTGTAACGACGGGCATTTGATAACCCAAGCCATTGCGCAAGCCATTGCCACCGGAGAAGGACAAACCTTTTGGATGAAATCCGTCGGAGTTAATGAAAAAGGAGAACAAGTCTCCGAATTGGATTTCGAATGGAGCATTAGAGTAAAGTAGTCAACAAAAGTTAAACCCATTATAATTCCACTCTTTTTAGCGTACTAAGGTTGTAACTTTGATTAAAAATTACAGTAATGAAGATTCTGATTACAGGAGCTACGGGTTTAATAGGACGTGAGTTGGTTACTTTATTGTTAGCTAATCAACACACCGTACATTATTTAACCACTTCAAAATCCAAAGTAGCCGAGAAACCCAACTTGAAAGGTTTCTATTGGAATCCGCAAGCGGGTAAAATTGAGGAAAGTTGTATTTACGGCGTGGATGCCATTATTCACTTGGCCGGCGCCAATATTGCCAAGCGATGGACCAAAGCTTACAAACAGGAAATTATTGAAAGTCGAACTTTGTCGAGTGAATTACTGTTTAATCTTCTGAAAAAAACACCGAACCAGGTCAAACAAATTATAACCGCATCCGGAACTGCCATTTATCCGGAAAGTATAACCCAAGTGTATGACGAAACCACTACCCAAACTGAAGACAGCTTTTTGTCGAACGTAGTCAAAAAATGGGAAGCCAGTGTCAATATTTTTCAAGTGCTTGGCATTAAAGTCTGCAAACTCAGAACCGGTATAGTCTTCTCTGAAAAAGGCGGCGCTTTGCCTGAAATGGTTAAACCGATAGCAATGGGTTTCGGAGCAGCAATGGGTTCCGGAAAACAAATGCAATCATGGATTCATATAGATGATTTGGTTGCCATGTACTGTTTCGCCTTAGAGAATCAGTT
>JBEBBH010000210.1:0-4773 GCA_041158485.1 Bacteroidota bacterium
TTTTAAAATATAGGTATAGGTTTTTGTCGCTTTTGGCCAAGGATTTTTAACAGTTACTACGGTATAGCCATCATAATTTTGGATGGAAAAACCTTTGGCGTGGCGAATGGTGTTTTGGGAAGCAATTATTGAGACCGATTTCGTTTCGTTTTGACAACTCAGAGAAATCAACGCTATTGTTACCCATAAGAATCTGCACAAATACAATTTCATAGCAATACTTTTGAAAGTGTTGCAAAGGTAAAGCGAAACATAAATAAAATGATTTTTATTTTTTTACCAATTTTTGAAGCTCGATTTGACCATTTTCAAATTGGAGATTCAGAATATAAATGCCTGAATTTAATTTTGTGGTAGTAACATCCAATTCGCTTTTGGAATCAGTAGTTACTATGATTTTACCGGTTATATCCACAATAGTGTAATTTGTAATTGATTGTTCAGTAGCTATGTTTACAATATCCGTAAAAGGATTTGGAGATACAATCGCTTTTGGTGCCTCAAATTGATTATTTGAGAGCATTACTCCTTGAATATAACCTGAGTTAACTACTATAGTATTGTAACTATCAAGCACAGCTTTAAGTGCTACGGCATCACAATCACAGACTAAGGTGTAAAGATTTTGAAACTGGGAATATCCTGGAGCAGTCAGACTGTATTGAAATACATTATAGCTCTGAAAAATCTGGTTTAAACCGGTATCGTTGGTTACTATAATATTTCCAGATGTTCCAATTGGAATACCAATATTGTAATTATCAAGTGTGACATATAGCGCATCGCTAAATCCATCAGATGAAGTGATAACAGCATTATCAATCACACTTGAATAAGCCGTCAAATCCGCAACCAATTGCGCATCGTTGGAACTATATCCAATAGTTAAAATCCTGGATTGATATGGAAGATAAGGATGTCCCTCTATTTGTTTGAAATAAGAAACTCCGTGATTGCTTAATATAGTATTTAGACCTGTATCGTTGGTTGAGTTACACATCCAATCGTTAAAAAAATAATTACAGCTAGGTGCGCCAATATTTGCGTTTACCAATCTCACTTCAATGTGTGATTGTGCTATTGATAGGTTAGAAATTAAAAGAAAGAGTAATAACTTCTTCATAATCTGAAAGATAAATTCAAGGTGAAGATAAGATTTTTTTTTCATTTTTAATCGATTTTGTATTTATATTTGCAACCGAATTATGGTTGCGCATTTTGAAGTTCAAAATCGCATTAAAAGGGAATCGGGTGATTGATGAAATAAGATTAACAATTGAAGATGACAGCGCTAGACTCTGAAATCAACAGTCGAAAATCAACAATCAAAAATCCCGAGCTGTTCCCGCAACTGTAAGCTATCAAGCTTGTTGTTATCTGCAACACCACTGTTTATTATTTCAGATATTAAATATCAAAAATTTAATATCTAACATCGAACGGGAAGGTCAACAACAAGACGCAAGCCAGGAGACCTGCCTAATTCATTGAGTAACAAACTTTCGGGAAAAAAGGTTTGGGTATGGGTAAATTCTATGCTTTTCTCCCAACATTAGTAATTCAGTAAAATTAAAAATAATTTTTAAGCGTTTCTGAGTTTTCAGTCTTGCCGTAAATGATGGTTTGATTTTATTGAGAGTGTTTAATTTAAAATGAAAAAAAACAGTACAATCAGTGCATTCTTCGCACTGGTCGCAACTTGTGCTTGGGCGCAAGAACAGGATTCCGTAAAGGTGAATCCTTTGAAAGAAGTGGTCATCTCCGATACCAAATTTGCGCAGCGCAAAGAAAAATCGGGAAAAATCATTGAGGTTATTTCGGCTAAAGACTTAGCGCAAAAAAACGGTCAAAGTTTGGCCACTGTTTTGTCGCAGGTTACCGGTGTGGAAATCAACGGCAACCAATCGGCCAACGGTAAAAACCTCGGCTACTACATTCGCGGTGGTAAAAACCGACAAGTATTAATTCTAATCGACGGTATTCCGGTTACCGACGCTTCCGGCATTAGTTTAGAATACGATTTGCGTTTGCTTCCGGTAGAACAGGTGGAAAGCATCGAAGTGATGAAAGGCGCGGCCAGTACCTTGTACGGAACAGGCGCCGCAACGGGTGTAATCAACATTACCTTGAAAAAAGGCTCGAAAAAAGAAATCGAAGGGAACGCTTATCTGAACATTGGGTCCAACAATACTTCGAACGATAAAAAATACAACGGTCAGGATTTCAACCAAGGTATTTCGGTAAACGGAAACTACAAAAAAGTGAATTATTTTGCAGGAATCAACAGTACTGAAACCGGAAATATGTCTCAAATAGCGCCGCCTAACGAATCGGTTACCTATGAAGACGATCGCTTTTCTCGTCAGAATGCCATCGCTAAATTCGGCTTCAAAGCGACAGAGAGACTAAGCTTAAATTTCTTTGGGAATTACGACCGATTGAAGAATGGCTACGATTTGACTTTCGACAATACCGGTTTTAACGATACGGCCATTAATACGACGACTTCGGAGCAAGTACGTTTTGGTTTTTCACCTAAATACCAATACAAGAAAGGCGAGTTTATCCTGAATTCAGGTTTCAATAAAATTGTACGCGACTACACAGAATTCAATGCTTTTTCGGGTACTACGGATTATTCGGTTTACGAATCCAGAAATGTAGTGCTCGACGGAGTGAACAAGTACAATATCAACAAGGATTTTGCAGTGATTTTGGGTGTGAATTACCAGTTTAATGATATGCTGAGCGAAACACCTTTCGGGAATATTGAGAACCAATCGACTAAATTCAACATTATCGACGGCTATTCTACTTTGGTGTATCATTTCGATTTCGGATTAAACCTCAATGCCGGTGGCCGATTGAATAACCACAGTGCTTATGGCAATAATTTTGTCTATAATTTTAATCCGTCTTACAATTTCAAAATGGCTTTTCCATTGAAGTTAGTGGCTTCTTACAGCACGGCTTATATTACGCCGAGTTTGTACCAATTGTACTCTGAATACGGGAATGCTAACGTAACTCCGGAAAAAAATGCTACTGCTGAGGTAGGTTTTGAAACGCAATTTTTATCAGGCAAATTAAAATGGGATGCGGTAGCGTTTTATCGTGATCAAACCAATTCTATCGACTTCTTTTACAATCCGGAAACTTTTGAATCGTACTATGTAAATATTAACGGAACCAACAAAGCCAAAGGAGTTGAGACGGAAATGACTTATGAGTTAACCGCTCAAATCTCACTGAATGCGAATTACACTTTTACACAAGTGGATAAGGCTTTAGACCGATTGATTCCGAAACACAAAGCCAATGCAAGTTTGAATTATCAGCCCAACAGCAGAACCTTGTTCAATGTGAATTACCAATATTTTGATGCTCGAAAAGATGTGTTTTTTGACGGCAATACTTTTGGCGTAACCGGTGTGGAATTAGACTCGTATCAGTTGGTGAATTGTTTAGCCAAATACGAATTGGTGAAAGGACGAATGAGCATTTTTGCCACAGCAACCAATATTCTTAACGAGACTTTTGTGGAAAACATTGGCTATACAACTCGTGGTCGAAACTTTAAAGTAGGTTTGAACTTTGTTTTGTAATACAGGAAAAGGTCAAACATTTTGTTGAAAAAAAGGCTAACCCGAAAGTTAGCCTTTTTTGATTTATTGACGTTCAATGTACATTTCAGTTCTTAATGGCGATATGGATTTGACATCAGCAAAATCGGGTTGCAAGTTACTTGGTCTTGGCGGAGTTGGTCGACCGCTGCCAATAATTTGGTTAATGGCGGCATTGAGCAAAGGTTCGCTTGGGTTACCCAAAATGCCCAAATCATCCATACTTTCAGGCAAAGGTGTTGTAGGAGCGATGCCTGAAGTATAATCTCCGAAACCATTTTTATCCACGATTTTTAACACTATAGGTTGCATGGCGTATTTGTGACGCGGATTTACATTTTGTTTGGCAAAGGTCGGCGAATCATACAAAGTAATCGAACCTACATTTTTCCCCGTGGTAGTGGTACCTATTTGAACTACTGTAATATAAGGCTTCAAACAATTGATGACCAATTCACTGGCCGAAGCCGTGGCGCTTGTGGTTAACACATATACTTTGTTTAGGTTCAAACTGTTGAGGTTCCCTACAAATCGATTCTCTAAACTTGATGGGCTGTTGCTTTCGTAATAACTTTGAGCTTTGGCATTCCATTGTTGCTTGGCAAAAAGTTGTCCTGTAAATTGACCTGTAATCATACTGGCTAATTTGGTGGCTGTACTGATGGAACCGCCTGAGTTGTAACGCAAATCCAAAACCAAATCGGTCACATTTTGCGTTTGGAAACTGCCAAAAACGGTATTCAATTGGTTATCGTAAGTCGAATAAAAACCGTTGTACATTAAATAGCCAATCTTGTGAGAACCGTTCGTAATAACGGTGTTTAATAAAATCGGATTTTCTGCCAAAGCCGTTTTGGTAAGCGAAACCGATTGGCCGTTTGGTGTGATATTGCCGCCATCATAATCGGCTAAGTTGATGGTGTAAGTATCGTTGGCCAATAAAGAGCGGTAATTGTCAACTGTTAGCGGCGTGCCGTTGATAGCATAAAAAATCGTACCGCGTTGGATAGGTTTGTTAGCAGCATCAGAATTCGGAATAATGTAACGAACCCAACCATAAATATCGGTAGTGCTGCCTGTTTTATAGCGCAGCGCAAAATCCATTCCGTTGTTTAGTGTATTTCCGGAAAGTGCGCCTTCTAACACCGAA
>JBEBBH010000211.1:0-4215 GCA_041158485.1 Bacteroidota bacterium
AATTTTAGCCGATTGATAGTTCAACTCATACACTAAATCTTCCAAATGATAATCGGCCATACCGATAGTGGTTCCTGAAAATGTATTGGTTTCTACAATATCCGCTCCCGCTTGAAAATACAAACGGTGGACTTGTTTTACCGCTTCGGGTTGGGTAATCGACAACAAATCGTTGTTGCCTTTTAGCGGATGTGGAAAATCTTTGAACCGTTCGCCTCGAAAATCAGCTTCGGAGAAGTTATTTCGCTGTAACATCGTACCCATCGCACCGTCGAGCACGAGAATTCTTTCTTTGATGGCTTGTTGTATTTTAGACATATTTATAAGTTGCTGAGTGACTGAGTTACTAAGGCACTGAGTTTAATTTTGTACTATGGTTTACTTTTTAGCCCCGATTGCAGTGGAAATCCTTTTTGGATTACCCAGCAGCGTAAGCAGATGGGAAATGCAAAAAGATTGCAACGCAAAGCGGGAACTTGCCTACCGGCAGGCAGGCATGGACTGCAACAATGTGCAAGCCGTTCGCTCGTCAAAACATAAAAAGTATCAGGAAAGAGAGAGGAAATGTCTCTGGGTTATCTGCTCTCGTTGCTTGCAACGAGATAGAATGTAGCACCTTCTTTTGGCAAAGGGTTGCTAAGCTTTCATCGGGTCTATTCCCTCCGGCTTTCGTGATAACAAACATGATGTTAATGAACGCTGCAAAGTAAGGACACAGAATTCACATTTGCAAGGGTTTTGAAAAAATAAAAACCTACAACGTTATAGTGCTGTAGGTTTTTGGGGTTGGTGGTTGATTAGTTACCTTTTTACCATTAAAGCCAAATCGCTTCCCTAATTTTGATTTTCTCGGCGACTTTAAGAATATCAGTCAAAACACCGCGCGCCGTAACTTGTTTCCCGGCGCCGGCGCCTTGAATGACGATTGGGATGTCGCCATACGATTTAGTATAAATTTCAATGAGGTTATCAGCGCCTTGGAGTTGACCCAACGGGGAACTTTTGGGTACTGAAACTAATTTGACTTGAAGCTGTTTAGTCTTTACCTCCAATTCGCCCACATACCGAAGCACATGGTTATCAGCTTGGGTAATTTTGGCAATTTGAAACGGTTTGTCGAACTGCTGCTTGTTGACAGCATATTCGGCTTTGGTGTTTTTTTGATTGAGATTTGGGAGCAAAAGGGATTCTATTTTGATATCTGTTAATTCCAATTCCTGTTCGATTTCGCGGGCGAGAATGAGTAATTTTCGGGCGACATCGTTTCCGGATAAATCTTCACGGGAATCGGGTTCGGTTAATCCGATTTTTTCGGCTTGGGATAAAATTTTGGAAAACGGCAAGTCTTCCGCAGAAAATCGGTTAAAGATGTAACTCAATGAACCTGAGAATACGCCGCGAATTTTGGTGATTTCTTCACCCGAAAAATGCAAGTCGTTGATGGTTTGTACGACAGGCAAACCGGCACCGACATTGGTTTCGTATAAAAAGGACTTGTCGTATTTTTTAAGGTTTCTTCGCAATTCTTTGTAAAAATCGGTGTGCAAGGTGTTGGCTTTTTTATTGGCAGCCACAATGTCAAATCCGTTTTGAATAAGTGGAATGTAGTTTTTGATGATTTCCTCACTGGCCGTAGCATCTACAGCAATCAGATTGTCTAATTGTTGTTCTTGTACATATTCGATAATGTCTTCTATTCTAAACGGAATCGCGGATTGGGCGAAATTGGCTTCCCATTGGTTTTTGAGTCCGTCTTTTTCAAAGAAGGCCAAAGTAGAATTGGTGATGATAGGAAATCTCAGGTCGATATTTCTTTTTTCGAGGAAGAATTTTTGACTTTCAATCACTTGATTGATGAGCGTGCTACCGACATTGCCGATACCAAAAAGGACTATATTGATTCTAAGCGCTGACATAGTTTTGTTGTTTTTGAGGATTAAAAATAGGGGCTAAAATTTGGGCTAACTGTTCGTATTCGATTAAAAACGCATCGTGTCCGTGAACTGAATGGATTTCATGGTAAAACACATTCTCTTTTACAGTTTTAGCGAGTTCGTAAGTGGTTTTGTTTTCCTCCGGGATAAAAAAGTAATCCGTATCGACCGCTACAATATAAATATGGGCTTTGATGGTTTTGACTACAGTGGTAAAATCGCCTCTGTTATTGGTGATGTCGTTGGTTTTAAGCAAGTGATTCATCAATTTGTAAGCCGAAAGTCGGAAGCGATTTTTGAGTTTGACGCCGTGATTGGCCAACCAATTTTCGATTTGAAACACTGAAGAGTCATTGAATTTAGTTCTTTGAAAACGTTGATTTATCGACTGTGGTGTTCGATACAATAACATGGCGTGTAAGCGCGCATCGGCAATCGGATCATCGGAATTGTTGAGGATTTGGTCTTGAATCAACACGTTGGCTATCACCCAATCTGTCGCTTTCCAATCGGTGGCAATGGGAATCAGGTTTTGAATTCGGTTGGGCAAAAGTGTCGCCATTTCCCAGGCTATTGCACCGCCTAAACTACCGCCGATTACGGCAAAAACATCAGTGATATTCAAATACAGTAAGCCTTCCCAAAAAATTCGGGCGATATCGCGAATGGTAAAATCTTTGTAATTGGAAATCAGGTTCCCGAAATTATTATCGTAGCCGTTGCCCGGAATATTGAAAGCGATAACCGTGAAATAATCTGTATCGATGGTTTTGGCTTCACCGATTAACTCGTTCCACCAGCCGTTTTCTCCTGTAACAGTAGAATTTCCGGTAAGCGCGTGATTGACCACAACTATCGGAGCGGAACCGATGGGCTGCCCGAAAGTTTGATAAAACAACGGAATGTATGGTCGTTGTTTCCCGCTCTCCAATACCACATTAAACAAGTCTATTTTTTCTAACTTTTTCATTTTTCTTTAGCTTTTTAAAAGACTGCCTTCAACCTAAACTTTGAAGACAGTCTTAACAAACAAACAAACAAACCTATGCTTTACATTATTATTTTAAATTGTCGGTTGCGGCGTTTTCACTAAGGCGAAGGCTGCTTTTAAATCGGCTTTCAAATCGGCGATATTTTCCAAACCTACTGACAAACGGATTAGATCTTTGGTAACGCCGGTAGCTTCTTGCTCGGCATCTGACAACTGTTGATGCGTTGTACTGGCCGGATGTATGATGAGCGATTTGGTATCGCCGATATTGGCCAGTAAGGAGAATAATTTAGTTTCATCGACAACTTTTTTCGCTGCTTCAAAGCCACCTTTCAATCCGAAAGTTAAGATACCGCTTTGGCCTTCCGGCAAATATTCCTCGGCTAAGGCTTTGTATTTAGAAGTGGCTAATCCCGGATAATTCACCCAAGCAACTTCTTCTTGCGCTTCCAACCATTGGGCTAAGGCTAAGGCATTTTCGCTGTGTTTTTTGATGCGTACTTCCAACGTTTCCAGTCCTTGAATGGTTTGGAAAGCGTTGAACGGCGATAAGGCAGCTCCGAAATCGCGCAAGCCTTCGATTCTGACTTTGGCGATGAATGAAGCAGCGCCCAAGGCTTCATAGTATTTTAATCCGTGGTAACCGGCTGAAGGTTCGGTGAATTCAGGGAATTTACCGTTGCTCCAATCGAAGTTTCCGGCATCAATGATGACACCTCCTAGTGAAGTTCCGTTACCTGAAATGTACTTGGTTAACGAATGAATGACGATATCGGCGCCGTGTTGAATTGGGTTTAACAAATAAGGTGTCGCTACGGTATTGTCGACGATGAAAGGGACTTTAAAAGCTTTGGCCTCGGCGGAAATCGCTTTCAAATCCAGCACATCCAATTTTGGATTGCCTAAGCTTTCAGCAAAGAAGGCACGGGTATTTTCCTGGGCAGCTTTGGTAAAGTTTTCCGCGTTGGACGGATCGACAAACGTGGTAGTGATGCCCAATCTCGGCAAGGTTACACTCAACAAATTGTACGTTCCGCCGTAAAGACTATTAGAAGCTACAATGTGATCCCCGGCTTTGAGTAATACCAGCAAGGTTGTAGCGATGGCAGCCGTTCCTGAAGCGGTAACTACGGCACCGATTCCTCCTTCGAGTGCGGCCAAACGTTGTTCGAGTATGTCGTTAGTAGGATTGTTCAAACGGGTGTAGATGAATCCGGCTTCGGCCAAACCGAATAAATTGGCCGCATGGTCTGCATTGTTAAATACATACGAAGTAGTTTGGTAAATAGG
>JBEBBH010000212.1:0-8526 GCA_041158485.1 Bacteroidota bacterium
GTTATCAATCGACAAAAATTAGCCCAATTGGTTTTTAATGCTCCTGAAAAATTGCAACAACTCAACAACATCATTCATCCAAAAGTTAAACAAGATTTTGAAAATTGGGTTCAAAAACACCACAATCATCCGTTTGTAATTAAAGAAGCTGCCATTTTATTTGAGTCGGGCAGTTATCAATTTTGTGATAAAATTATTACGGTTACAGCTCCGGAAAATGTTCGATTACAAAGGGTTATGTCAAGAGACAGTGTCACTAAAAACCAAGTGCTTGCCAGAATGCAAAACCAATGGAAGGAAGAAGAGAAAATCGCACTAAGTGATTACGTAATCCAAAATATCAATATCGAAGACACTAAAAGTCAGGTAGATAATATTCTTAAAACATTGAAAAAAAATCAGAAATGACATAAGTTGTTAATGTTTGGTTAATGTATTTATTGTCTAAATGTTAAAATGCTAAATTTGTTTAATGAATAAATTGTTTTTCCGAATTCTTGTTGTTTTAATGAGCTTATCCTTGATAGGTATCATTTTGGTGCAGGTTTATTGGTTCGACAAGTCTTTCGAAAACAACGAAGAACAATTTAAGTTTCATGTCAAACAAGTTTTGGGCAATGTTGCCAATAAACTTCAGAAATACGAAGCCTATACTTTTTACGAAAAATACAATCACGTTAAAGACAGTATCGGGAAAGCCCCTGAAAAAAGTGATTTCCTAGAATTTGGTTATTTTCAGAGAGACTCCAGAACTAACGAAACTATAGTGTATTCTAACAGTATAATTTCTGAAGATTACGGAATCTCACCTTCGTTCTTTGATAAAAAACTCGACAGTTTAAAAGGCATTAAAAATTTTTCAGCCAATCGGAAAACAGAAGTTTACTCTGATGGCATTGATGATTCATCCATCAAGCAAAACAGTTCTCCTGACATAAAAATTGAAAAGTCAGGTTCGTTAGATTTGTTGAATAACTACCAATTTGAAATGTTTTTCCGTGATATTGCCGCTATGCGACCAATTCAAGAAAGAGTTTCAAACGATATGTTGCAGAAAATGTTATCAGAAGAGTTGAAAGAATACGGAGTAAAAACACCGTTTGAGTTCAATATTTACAGTAACGGATTAGCGACCAAAGTAAAATCGGAAAATTTTAAATACGATAAAGCTTCTACTTATTCAATTCCAATCTTTATTGATAACGATGGCAACAATAAGTACCAATTGCTGATTACTTTTCCGCAAAAGAAGAAGTTTTTATTTTCCGAGTTGATTGCCATTTGCGTGCTGTCCATCATTTTTACGTTAATCATCATCATTGCTTATTCCAGTGCATTGAGCCAGTTGATCAAACAACGTCAGATTTCAGAAATCAAAACCGATTTCATTAATAATATGACGCACGAATTCAAAACACCTATTGCCACAATTAACTTAGCCTTAGATGCTATTAAAAATCCAAAGGTGATTGAAGACAAAGAAAAAGTACACCGTTATCTGCAAATGATTCGCGACGAAAATAAGCGAATGCACGCTCAAGTAGAAAATGTACTGCGCATATCAAAATTAGAGAAAAAAGAGCTTGACATTAGCAAAGACAGCAACGATATACACGGCATTATAGAAGACGCAATCGAACACGTTAACTTAATTATCGAAGACCGCGAAGGTAAAATTACTACGCATTTCGATGCTGGCAGAACTACTGTATTGCTCAACGATGTCCACTTTACCAATGTTATAGTAAACATCTTGGATAATGCCATTAAGTATTCGCCTTTAGCGCCTATTATTGATGTGTATACCGAAAACGTAAAAGAGTTTGTTATTATTAAAATAAAAGACCAAGGCGCCGGAATGTCAAAAGTCGCCCAAAAAAGAATTTTCGAAAAATTCTATCGCGAACATACCGGTGATTTGCACAATGTTAAAGGCCACGGCTTAGGTCTGGCTTATGTTAAACGAATATTGGACGACCACAACTGTCAAATATTTGTAGAAAGTGAAAAAGGAAAAGGAAGCACATTTATAATTAAAGTCCCACTCATAAATTAAAATAGACTATGGAAACAAATAAAAAAATACTTTTAGTAGAAGATGATCAAAACTTCGGTATCGTGTTAAGAGAATATCTTACCCTGAACGATTTCGATGTAACCTTGGCTAAAAATGGGATGGAAGGTTTTGAAAAATTCAAAAAAGACAATTATGATTTGTGCATTTTAGATGTCATGATGCCTTATAAAGACGGCTATACCTTGGCTAAAGAAATCAGAGAAAAAAACAAAGACGTGCCTTTGATTTTCTTAACGGCCAAATCCATGAAAGAAGATGTAATGAAAGGCTACAAAGTTGGTGCCGATGATTATCTAAATAAACCTTTCGACTCCGACGTTCTATTGATGAAAATCAAAGCCATCATCCAAAGAAAGGCTACTGAAAGCAAAAACGAACCGGCTAAATTCGAGTTCCAAATTGGCAAATTCATGCTCAACTCTAAGTTGCGTTTCTTGAAATTTGAAGACCAAGAGCCTATCAAATTATCTCCAAAAGAGTCTGATTTGTTGAAAATGATGGCCATCTACGAAAACGATTTGATGCCGCGTGAATTGGCCTTAACCAAAATTTGGAGAGAAGACAATTATTTCACCTCAAGAAGTATGGACGTGTACATCGCCAAATTGCGTAAATACCTAAAAGACGATCCAAACGTAGAAATCTTAAACATCCACGGCGAAGGTTTCCGCTTGGTCGTAAAAAAATAAATAACATCCCTGTCAACTGACGGGGATTTTTTTTTAAGAGCTTTGTGCTTCGCCAGTTTGCTCTTTAGGAGCTTTATCCGGCTTTTCGTTCCAATCTTTTTAAATTGCCGACGCAAATTTAAAAAGGATTTTCTCTTCAATCCGGGCTAGGGCAGTAGTGATTTATAGAAAGTTAAGTTGTACCGCACAACACACTTTGTCATGGGCGCTAAGCATAAAAGTAGTGGTGGTATCAGACTCATTTTTCCCAATGGCTACACTATCGTGTAACGAAACTTCTTTCAGGTAATTGATTTCAAAACTTTGCAGTTGCTGTTCCAACAGTAGTTTTGGTGCCACATAATCCAAACACCATTCTAAGTATTTGATGCTATTGGCGTGGTTTACGATATCCAAGTCTGATAACAATACTTTTTTTTCAACAACCAATTCGGTCGTTAGCGTAGTGTCAATTTTAGAAAAGGTCTCAGCAGTGGCCGACTCATTCGGATATTTTTCAAAATGCTCGTGTGGTAAGGCCAACGCTTCCGGTCGGCGACTTTTAGTATTAAAAACTGCCCAAAACGTTTCGCATCCTGCTAACTTTTCATCGCCCAAATACAATTCCAAACAACGTATCGACCGCGAATTTTCTAACGATTGAATCCAAGTTTTGACCGTAACGACATCCCGCCATTTCGGTAGTCTTTTCACTTCTACTCGCATCCTACTCAACACCCAAGCCTGATGGTGCGCTTGCATATCACTAAAACTAATCCCGCCCAATTCGGCATGTAAGGCTGCCGTCAACTGTAAAATGTTACACAAATCGATATACTTTAAATAACCGTTCGGATAACATTGTAAAAAGTTGATTTCCCAGTCTTTGGTTAGTTTTGAAGTGAAATTGGAAGCAATGGGCATTTTTAAAATTGTGAATTGTGAATTATGAATTATGAATTATGAATTGTGAATTGACTTTTTATGTGTTCAATTATGGCTGTTCTGTCGGTTTGGTAGTCAAACCACTTCGCGTTTTCGGTACGTTTGAACCAGGTAATTTGTCGCTTGGCAAAACGTCGGGTGTTTTTTTTGATTTCTTCTATAGCAAAATCTAAAGATGTATTTCCGTCAAAATAGTCAAACAGTTCACGGTAGCCAACCGTTTGTAGTGCGTTTAATTGTTTGTTCGCATATAATCTTTCAGTTTCAGCTAACAAACCTTCATTCATCATAATACCAACACGCTGGTTAATTCGGTCATACATTACCTCTCGTTCGGCTTCCAAACCAATAATAATAGGCGTGAAGTTCCGACTGTTTTTCTTCTGTCCGATAAAGCTTGAGTATGGTTTTCCGGTGCCGATACTAACTTCCACAAAACGTTTCATTCGTTGCGGATTTTGCAGTGTTTGCGGATTTTCAGCAGTAAGTTTTTGGTAATGTTCGGGATCTGATTTTTGCAATTCCTGCTGTAAGTAACCCATTCCAAATTGTTCAAAATCATCGTTTATTTGCTTTCGAATGTTTTCGTCTATCTCCGGAAAATCATCAAAGCCTTTTAAAACGGCATCTACATACAAACCGGAACCGCCAACCATGATTTGCACATTATTTTTTTGGAATAATGCGTCGAGTTTGGCTATGGCTTCTTGTTCAAAATCACCCACGGAATACGACTCAAAAATCGATTTGTTTTGGATAAAATGATGCGGCGCTGCCTGTAATTCGGTTTCCGTTGGCACTGCGGTACCAATGCGCATTTCTTTATAAAACTGACGGCTGTCGCACGAAAGGATATCACAACCGAAATGTCGCGCCAAAGCAATGCTCAAGGAAGTTTTTCCTATAGCGGTTGGTCCTATTATGGTAATTAAGTAGTTCAAATCTTAAATCAAAAATCGTTAATCAATATTCTTAAATTAGAACTTTACAATCCTTATAACCTTGTGTCGGCGCAAATAGCCTTGAATAATGGTTCTTGTATCGCGATTGTTTTGCATCGGAATAATGATGTTTTTCAGGATTTCGATGTTATTGATTTGGTAATTCAAATCGAAGAAACAATAGCCTTTGTAAACACCGTTTTCGATTAAAACCGCACTGCGTTCGTTAACACTTCTGCCTCGGTCGATAATGACCATATTGTTGTTGTCAAACTTCATTTCGCTGATGAATTCCTCTACGCGTTCGTTGTATTCTTCTGCCGGTTCTTGGTTCAAACAAGCGCCTTTACACTCTTTGATTTTGAGTTGAAAACAACCGTTTTTGGTTTCGTACAAACCGTTTATCTTTTGACACAATTGGTGTTCAGCGGTAATTTTATGCAACAAATTTTTGCCTTCTTGGATAGAAGTAAAAGAGGTGATTTCTTTTTTGCGACCGTCGGCTTTTTGGACTTTCAACGCCAAATAGCCATTGTCATCTTTTTCAACGTACAACGCATATTGGAAAATGGTTTTGCGTTGTGCTCTGTTGTATATGGGTTTATTGATTTTAATTTCTTCGCTTTCTTTGAGCAAGGCAATCAATTCGCTTCCGGTTTCCTCAAAAGTGACCGCAAACACATCGCGTTGAATTTTTTTGCTTTTGCCTGATGTTCCCGTAAAATGCTGGTTGATGCGTTTCTTGATGTTCTTGCTTTTGCCAATGTAAATCAAATCGCCTTTTTCATTGTGGATGTAATAAATTCCGGTACGGGTTGGCATACTTTCAACAATATCCAGCAGTTTAGGCGATAATCCTTTTTTGATTTCCGCTTTGATTAAACCGATTAAAATTTCTTTGGAAACATCTTTGTCCAAAATCATTTTGAACAATTTTACAGTGGCTAAGGCATCGCCGCTTGCCCGATGTCTGTCGGTTACCGGAATGCCCAGTGAACGCACTAGTTTTCCTAAGCTATAAGATGGCTGTCCGGGAATGAGCTTTTGCGATAATTCAACCGTGCACAACGTTGGTCGAACAAAATCGTAGCCTAGGCGACTGAATTCCGTGCGTAAAATGCGGTAATCAAACGAAGCATTGTGCGCTACTACGATACAGTTTTCAGTGATTTCAATAATGCGTTTGGCAATTTCATAAAACTTAGGTGCCGAGCGCAACATCGCATTGTTAATCCCGGTTAACTTCACCACGAAAGGCTGAATCGGTTTTTCGGGATTGACCAAACTGATAAACTGATCCACCACTTCATGACCATCAAATTTATAGATGGCGATTTCAGTGATGCCTTCTTCGTTGAATTGGCCTCCGGTGGTTTCTATGTCGAGTATGGCGTACAAAATCAGTTTTCAGTAATCAGTTTTCAGTAATCAGTGTTCAGTATAAAATTTATTTTCAAATTTTCAAATTGACACATTTTCAAATTATCTTCCTCCAAAGATACTACTTCCAATGCGAACCATCGTACTGCCGCAATCTATTGCGATTTGGTAGTCGCCGCTCATGCCCATAGACAGGGTTGTAGGTTGTAAGTTTTGGGTTGTAGGTTGGTTTTTTAGAGAATCAAATATCTTTTTTAAATGATTGAATTCTCTTTTGATTTGTTCTTGGTTATCTGTAAAGGTGGCCATGCCCATTAAGCCAACGATTTTGATGTTGGTCATGGCTTTGAATTCTTCAGCATGTAATAAATCCTCCAATTCTTGTTCGTTTAAACCGAATTTGGTTTCTTCTTCAGCGATGTGAATTTGCAACAAACAATTTATGTTTTTTCGCCAACGCACCGCTTGACGGTTGATTTCTTTAAGCAGTTTCAAACTATCCACGCCGTGAATGAGTTTTACATATGGCACCATGTATTTCACTTTGTTGGATTGTACATGGCCAATCATGTGCCACTCGATGTCCTTGGGCATTTGTTGCCATTTCTCGGTCATTTCCTGGATTTTATTTTCTCCGAATATGCGCTGACCGGCTTCATAAGCTTCCATCAAATCGGCTACCGGTTTGGTTTTAGAAACCGCGACAAGTGTAACATTTTCAGGTAAAAAAGATTTTATATCGAGAAGGTTTTGTGCTATAGACATTTTCAAATTTTCAAATTGACTCATTTTCAAATCATAGTTCATAAACCATCAATCCGCTGCGGAATTTCGGTTCAATATACGTGCTTTTTGGCGGCATAATTAAATTGTTATCCGCTAAGGCTTTGATTTCGGAGATGTCGGAAGGGTAGAGCATAAAGCCCACTTCAAACTCGCCTTCGTCTACTAATTCTTTAATCGTCGCCACCGATTGTTTTCCGGGTATGTACTCGATGCGTTCATCGTTTCGTAAATCTTCAATACCCAAAAGTGGTTGCAGGACTTTATCGTATAAAATTTGCGCGTCTAAATTATTTAAAATGTCCCTCGAATGCGCTCGGGATGACACATCGCTACTGTTGGTTTGCTTGTAAAACAAAGCATAAAAACTGCCGTCTAAATACATACCAAATTCAAATTTGCTTTGTGGTTTCCACAATTCCTGCTCTTTGTCTTTGATGATAAAATACTCGGACAGTTTTTCAAGGAAATCTTCTTTGGAGTAGCCGTTTAAATCGCGGATAATGCGATTGTATTCATAAATTTTCACATTGCTTTCCGCAATTAGAAAACTCATAAAATAGTTCAGATTTGGATTACCCAAATGTTGGTCTTCGTCAAACAACAATTCTGCCGAGGCCGAGCGATGGTGGCCATCTGCTATATACAATTCGGGTATGTTTTCAAATTGTTGCGTCAACCATTGGATTTCGGTGTCGCTTTCAATTTTCCACAGTTGGTGTTTTTCTTTATTGGTAGTCGAATAGTTGTAAATCGGTGCGCTTTTTTTCTTCTCGGCAATCCAAGCATTCAGGGTTGCATTATCAGGATAAGTAATTAAAACCGGTTCGGTATTAAATCCCGTTTGGTGCAAATAATCCTTAAAGTATTCCACACGGTATTGCAAGGTGTCTTCGTGTTTCTTGATAACATTATTCTTGTAATCATCAATAGAAGTGCCGGCAACTATACCCATGAAAGCCTGCGTTTTAGTTTGGATTTCATATAAAAAGAAAACGGCTTTTTCTTCTTGCATAAAAACACCGTCTTCTTTAAAATCTTGGTACTTATGAGCGACACCTTTAAAGCGTTTGTCTAGCGTGATCTTTTGCGAATACATATAGGCCGGATGGATCACATGCAAAAACGAATACGGATTAAAACTCAACCAAGCGGCAAGCTCGGCCGAACTGTAATCGTCGTAATTGCGACAAGTTACCAACGCTACTTTATCAGGCGTAGGACGTACGGCTTTGAAAGGGATTATTTTGCTCATTTATCATTGAGTTAAAAGGGATAAGTAAAAAGGGATAAGTTTAACCTTTTCCCTTATCCCTTATGGCTTTTTACTTTATGCAAACTGCTTAGAAACTATCTCTGCTTTTTTAGATTCAGAATAATCGTAGAAACCTTCTCCGGATTTCACGCCGAGTTTTCCGGCCATTACCATGTTAACTAACAATGGGCAAGGTGCATATTTTGGGTTTTTGAAACCGTCATACATTACGTTAAGGATAGAAAGGCAAACGTCTAAGCCAATAAAATCGGCCAATTGTAAAGGTCCCATCGGATGCGCCATGCCCAATTTCATTACAGTATCAATTTCGCTTACGCCGGCCACGCCATTGTATAAGGTTTCGATACTTTCGTTGATCATCGGCATTAGGATTCGGTTGGCCACAAAGCCAGGATAATCGTTTACTTCAGTAGGTGTTTTTCCTAATTTTACCGACAATTCCATGATGATCTTTGT
>JBEBBH010000213.1:0-5355 GCA_041158485.1 Bacteroidota bacterium
TTAACTTTTTTCCTCCGAGATAAAATAATATCTTCGCATCTCCGTTATAGTAATTGCCTTAAGTTAATTTGAATGTTTAGAAACACACTTTGTATTGCCTTTTGCCTCGTTAGTTTGGTCGGTTTCGGACAAGTTGGCGGTCAATCGGTATACCAATTTCTAAACCTGGTTACTTCTCCCAGACAAGCCGCACTTGGTGGAAAAGTGATTACTTTTTACGACCAAGATGTCAACCAAGGGCATTTCAATCCGGCTTGTATTAATGCGGAAATGGACAACAAATTAGCGCTTAATTACGGCAGTTATTTTGGCGAAGTGACTTACGGAACGGCTTCTTATGCCTATACTTACGATCGCCATGTGCAAACTTTTTTCGGCGGTGTGAATTATGTGAATTACGGCAAGTTTGACGGCTACGACGAAAATGGGCAGCAAACAGCCAGCTTTACCGGTAGCGAAATCGCACTGAGTTTCGGTTATGCTTACAATGTGCCGTTTACCGATTTGTATCTTGGTGCCAATGCCAAGCTGATTTCTTCGTCTTTGGAAAGCTATAATTCGTTTGGAGCTGCGATAGATATCGGCGCTTTGTTTATTGATACCCGAAACGATGTGAATTGGGCCATTGCCATTCGAAACATCGGAACTCAAATTACACCTTACGCTGAAACCCGTGAAAAATTGCCTTTGGAAGTCTTAATTGGCGTATCGCAATTGATGGAAAATGTACCTATCCGTTGGCATTTAACTTTGGAAAATATGCAGCAATGGCAGTTGGCTTTTGCCAATCCGAATAGGGCAGAAGGGAATTTGGATGGCGGTTCGACTCCTGAAAAAGTATCATTTTTTAACAATGCGTTGCGCCACGTGATTGTGGGTGCCGAATTGTTTCCCGACAAAGGCTTCAATATTCGTTTAGGCTATAATTTCCGTAGAGCCGAGGAATTGCGTATTTTAGAGCAGCGAAATTTCTCCGGATTGTCAGTGGGTTTTGGCTTGAAAATCAACAACTTGAAATTTAATTATTCGTATTCGAGATATACATTGGCGGCTAACACGAGTTTGTTTGGGTTGACCATCGATTTTTCGGGGAACCGATATTAAAAACTGAGGTTCACGAACAGTAAAAAAAATAAAATTGTGAGTAAAAAAATTACCATAGCCATCGACGGATTTTCTTCTACCGGAAAAAGTACTTTAGCCAAACAATTGGCCAAATACTTAGGATATGTTTATGTCGATTCCGGAGCGATGTACCGTGCGGTGACTTATTTTGCGATGCAAAACGGTTGCATTGGTCCCGATTTTTTCGACAAACAAACCTTAATCAACAGTTTGCCGTTTATCCAATTGCATTTTGAGTTCAATCCCGAACTGGGTTTTGCCGAAATGTATTTGAATGGCGAGAACGTCGAAGCGGCAATTCGTACCATAGAAGTTTCCGGTTATGTGAGCAAGATTGCTGAGGTTTCTGAAGTCAGAGCCAAATTGGTCGAACAGCAACAACAAATGGGTAAAAACAAAGGTATCGTCATGGACGGTCGCGACATAGGTACGGTAGTTTTTCCTGATGCGGAATTAAAAGTGTTCATGACCGCAAGTCCGGAAACCCGAGCTCGCCGACGCTACGACGAATTGCAAGCCAAAGGACAAGATGTGTCTTTTGAAGCCGTGCTGAAAAACGTGGAAGAACGCGACCACATTGATACCCATCGTGAAGATTCGCCTTTAGTGATGGCTGATGGCGCCATTGAAATAGACAATTCCGCACTTACCCGAGAAGAACAATTTGAGGCTGTCTTAGCCTTGGTAGAGAAAGTCTCGAAATCGTTGTAAATATTTTTTTTTCTCAATATAAATAGTAGATTTACGGGTTGTTATTTACAAAAACCAAAAACTACTATTATGAGTATAAAAAACAGATTAATTGCCATGAACTTCTTTCAGTTCTTTGTTTGGGGTGCTTGGCTTATTACCATTGCCAACTTTTGGTTTGGCACTAAACAATGGGACGGAACCCAATTCGGATTGGTATTCGGGACGATGGGAATAGCTTCTTTGTTTATGCCGACTTTAACCGGAATCTTAGCCGATCGTTGGGTTAACGCTGAACGACTTTACGGGGTTTTACACATACTTTACGCTTTAGTTTTATTTTACCTGCCGCAAGTAACTACACCGGAAAACTTTATTTATGTGATGTTAGTAGCAATGTGCTGCTATATGCCAACCATTGCGCTTTCTAATTCCATCTCTTATACGGCTTTGAAAAACAGTGACGACAGCGATGTGGTGAAAGATTTTCCGCCTATTCGAGTTTGGGGAACTGTAGGTTTTATTGCTGCAATGTGGTTGACCAATTTAACCGGAAACAAAGCGACAGCTTATCAGTTTTATATAGCCGGAATTGCCGCTGTATTGTTGGGATTATACGCTTTTACCTTGCCGCAATGTAAACCGCAACATACCAAAAGTGAAAAGGCTTCGTTTATGGAATCTTTAGGATTGGAAGCGTTTAAGTTGTTCGGGACTTATAAAATGGCTTTGTTCTTTATTTTTTCGATGTTTTTGGGTGGTGCTTTACAGTTGACCAATGCCTATGGCGATGTGTTTTTGGATGAGTTTAAAAACGTACCCGAATATGCCGATTCTCTTGTAGTGAAATACTCTACTATCATTATGTCGATTTCTCAAGTATCGGAAACCTTGTTCATCTTAGCGATCCCGTTTTTCTTGAAGCGATTTGGTATCAAACAAGTGATGTTGATTTCGATGTTGGCTTGGGTATTGCGTTTTGGTTTATTCGCTTACGGAAATCCAACCGATGGATTGTGGATGATTATCCTATCGTGTATCGTGTACGGAATGGCATTTGATTTCTTCAACATATCCGGTTCGTTATTCGTGGAAACGTCTACCAATGCCAAGATTCGTTCTTCGGCTCAAGGTTTGTTTATGATGATGACCAACGGCTTTGGAGCGGTTTTAGGAAGTTTTACTTCCGGCTGGGCAATTGACAAGTTCTTTACCCATGATGGTGCAAGAGATTGGCACAGCATCTGGTTGGCTTTTGCGGCATATTCATTAGTGATTGCCGTATTGTTTGCCGTGCTATTCAAACACAAACACGATCCGAATGCGGTGTCCAATGTGAGTCATTAATTTTCGGGCTGATACTATAAAATCAAACCTGATAAGTTGTAAAACTTGTCAGGTTTTTTTGTGGCCAAGAAGGCGATACGAATCCTGTTTAGCCCCGATAGGAGCAAACCGCCTTGCGGTGCGGATAGCGGGAAAATGGATTCCAAAAATGCCCAAACCATTCGCTTCTGAAAAAACAGTCTTTTCTCTTTTTTCTTTCGGCTTTTTTCTCTTCTAATTGTTTTGTAATTAAGAAATTATGTTTACTTTTGCACACCTTTTGGCGGAGTAGAGTTTCCATTAGGGATTACCAATTTAAATCTAACACTGCTGTGTTTGTGTTCGCATCAAGAAACTCTGGCAACATAGCATACAAATTTTTTATCAGCATGGCTGTATTAAACAAAGAACAAGAAGCGTTTTTAAATGAATTTAACTGGCACAACTATGCCGAAGGTATTGACGCGGTAGATGCTAAAAACTTGCAAGAGTTTGAAGATCTAGTAACTAAAACTTTCATCTCAACTGACCAAGAAGAAGTAGTAGAAGGTGTAGTAGTAAGAATTACCGAAAGAGACGCTATTGTTGACATCAACGCGAAATCAGAAGGAGTTATTTCTTTGAATGAGTTCCGTTACAATCCTAACTTAAAAGTAGGAGACAAAGTTGAGGTATTGATTGACGTTCGTGAGGACAAAACAGGTCAATTGGTATTGTCACACAGAAAAGCAAGAACTATCAAATCATGGGATCGTGTTATTGCGGCTAATGAAACCGGAGAAATCGTTCAAGGTTTTGTTAAATGCAGAACTAAAGGTGGTATGATTGTGGACGTTTTCGGAATCGAGGCGTTCTTACCGGGTTCACAAATTGATGTGAAACCAATCCGTGATTACGATGTATACGTGAACAAAATGATGGAATTCAAAGTGGTAAAAATTAACCACGAATTCAAAAACGTTGTAGTATCACACAAAGCGTTGATCGAAGCTGATATCGAAGTTCAGAAAAAAGAAATCATCGGTCAATTAGAAAAAGGTCAAGTATTAGAAGGTGTTGTTAAAAACATCACTTCTTACGGTGTATTCATCGATTTAGGAGGTGTTGACGGATTAATCCACATCACTGACTTGTCTTGGTCAAGAATCAATCACCCAAGCGAAGTATTGGAATTAGACCAAAAATTGAACGTTGTTATCTTAGACTTTGATGATGAGAAAACAAGAATCCAATTAGGTTTAAAACAATTAAACGCTCACCCTTGGGATGCTTTAGATGCTAAATTACAAGTTGGTGACAAAGTGAAAGGTAAAGTAGTAGTTATTGCTGACTACGGTGCTTTCATTGAAGTAGCTGAAGGTGTTGAAGGTTTGATCCACGTTTCTGAAATGTCTTGGTCAACTCACTTGAGAAGTGCTCAAGATTTCGTAAAAGTAGGTGATACTGTTGAAGCAGTTATCTTAACTTTAGACAGAGACGATCGTAAAATGTCATTGGGTATCAAACAATTGTCACAAGATCCATGGACAGACATTACCTCTAAATACCCTGTAGGTTCTAAACACACAGGTATCGTTAGAAACTTTACTAACTTCGGTATTTTTGTTGAGTTAGAAGAAGGAATCGACGGTTTAGTGTACATCTCTGACTTGTCTTGGACTAAGAAAATCAAACACCCATCTGAATTTGTTAACGTAGGTGACAAATTAGACGTAGTAGTATTAGAGTTGGATGTTGAAGGCCGTAAGTTATCTTTAGGTCACAAACAAACTACTGAAAACCCTTGGGACAAACATGAAGATGCTTTCGCTGTTGGAACTATCCACACCGGAACTATCGCTGAGATTGTTGACAAAGGTGCTACTGTAGATTTCGGAGATGATGTAGTTGCGTTTATCCCAACTCGTCACTTAGAAAAAGAAGACGGTAAAAAATTGAAAAAAGGTGAAGAAGCACAATTCAAAGTAATTGAGTTCAACAAAGAATTCAAAAGAGTAGTAGCTTCTCATACCGCTATCTTCAGAGAAGAAGAGGAGAAAAACGTAAAAGCTTCTAACGAAACTGTAGCTTCTACTAATAATGCTCCGGCTCAAACTTTAGGAGATAACAATGATATCTTAGCCGGCTTAAAAGCTGAAATGGAAAAGAAAGAGAAAAAATAATTTTTCCCTTTTGATTACATAGAAAAGCCCCGAGAAATCGGGGCTTTTTTTA
>JBEBBH010000214.1:0-3487 GCA_041158485.1 Bacteroidota bacterium
AAACATACTTCGCCATAAACTCCTCCGCTTTTTCTACCATATTATAGCTGCCGCAAAAGAACGGTACACGTTGGTGCAATTCGGTAGGTTGGATTTCCATGATGCGACCAAAACCGTTAGAGGCTTTGCCGCCGGCTTGTTCGGCTATGAATGCCATTGGGTTGCATTCGTACAACAAACGCAATTTTCCGTTAGGCGATTTGGAACTGGTTGGATAAATATAAATGCCGCCTTTGATCATGTTGCGGTGAATGTCGGATACCAAACTTCCGATGTAACGGGAAGTATAAGGGCGATCGCCTTCTTCGAGTTGGCAGTATTTGATATAATCTTTTACACCTTGCGGAAAATGTACATAGTTACCTTCGTTGATGGAATAAATGTTGCCGTCTTTAGCAAATTGCATATTCGGATGCGATAAGTAAAATGTACCTATGGCCGGATTTAACGTAAAACCGTTAACGCCGTGACCGGTAGTGTACACCAACATGGTTGAGGTGCCGTAAATCACATAACCTGCCGCAACTTGTTGGGTTCCGGGTTGTAAAAAATCTTGAATACTAACCGGAGTGCCAACCGGAGTTACCCTGCGATAAACCGAAAAAATAGTCCCAACGGAAACGTTCACATCAATATTAGAAGAGCCGTCAAGCGGATCCATCAACACTACGTATTTGTTGCTGTGGCTATTGTCGGAACCGGCTACCGTAATAAAGTCGTCATTTTCTTCAGAAGCAATACCACAAACAATCTCACGATTGATTAAAGTTTGGATGAACACTTCGTTGGCATAAACGTCCAGCTTTTGTTGGTCTTCACCTTGGATATTTTGGTCGCCGGCAGCGCCAACGATATCTACCAAACCGGCTTTGTTCACTTTGTAATTGACTACTTTGGCAGCCAATCGGATGGAGTTGATAATTCGGGACAATTCGCCCGAGGAATATTTGAATTCCTCTTGTTTTTCGATGATAAATTCCCCTAAGGTTTTGTTGCGTTCTTCCATTACGAAATCGTTGTAGTTGTGGGTGCAAATATCGCTAAAATTGTCTAAGAAAAAATCTATTCTGAAAAGAAATTATAAGTTGTATTTTTGTTGACGCTAGACTTTTAAGCCGGCATAGTACAAAGCAAAAAACAAACACTCGATGAACATCCGCAGAGGAACCAAAAACGATATGCAAGCTGTTCTTGATTTGATACAAGAATTGGCTATTTTTGAAAAAGAACCCGATGCGGTTGTAGTTACGGTGGCCGATTTGGAGCGTGATGGTTTTGGTGACAATCCGCTGTTTTTCACTTTTGTAGCCGAAGTAGACCAAGAAATTGTTGGTATGGCTTTGTACTACTATCGCTATTCCACTTGGAAAGGCAGAACCATTCACTTGGAAGATTTAATCGTGAAGGAAAAAATGCGCGGTAGTGGTTTAGGCTTGGCTTTGTATACCAAAATTATCGAGCAAGGCAAAGCCGACAACGTTCGCAGAATTGAGTGGAATGTATTGGATTGGAACACACCGGCTATCGACTTCTATAAAAAATCGGGGGCAAAAATTTTAGCCGATTGGGATGTAGTGCAAATGGATGAACAAGGAATCAATGACTTTTTAACTAATTTATAATGAGAATTTTCAAATTTGGTGGTGCGTCAGTTAAAGACGCCGATGGGATTAAAAATGTATTCAGTGTATTGGAAAAAGTAGGTCACGAAGACACGCTCTTAGTGATTTCCGCGATGGGAAAAACCACCAATGCGTTGGAAGTTGTGATTAAGAACTATTTCGAAAAATCGAATGAGTTGCATTCTTCTTTACAAGAAGTCAAGAAATACCACTACCAAATTTTAATGGATTTGTTCGAAGATGAAGAACACGATGTGTACTTTGCCGTAAACAGTCTTTTTGCCGATTTGGAGTATTTTATCCGAAGCAACAAATCGCCGAACTACAACTTCGTATACGACCAAGTGGTGAGTTACGGAGAACTTATTTCAACTACGATTGTCAGTCATTATTTCGCCCAAGCGGGTTTGAAAAACAATTGGATTGATGTGCGTAATTTTATCAAAACCGATAATACCTATCGCGATGCCAATGTTGATTGGGAAAAAACCCAACAGCTCATTTCTAAAGGCGTTAAAAAGAAGGCCTTAAACATTACCCAAGGATTTTTGGGTTCCGATGAGAACAATTTTACTACTACTTTGGGTCGTGAAGGTTCCGATTATACCGCAGCTATTTTTGCCTATTGCCTGAATGCCGAAAGCGTAACCATTTGGAAAGACGTACCGGGTGTGATGAATGCCGATCCTCGCTATTTCGAAAATGCCATATTGTTGAACCAAATATCCTATCGCGAAGCTATCGAGTTAGCCTTTTACGGCGCTACGGTGATTCACCCGAAAACCTTACAGCCGTTGCAAAGAAAGGAAATTCCGTTGCACGTCAAATCGTTTATCAATCCGCTTTTGCCGGGAACCAGTGTTGCCAAAGGCCAAGACTTAGAGCCGCAGACACCTTGTTATATTGTAAAAAGAGATCAATTGCTGATTTCGTTGTCGTCGATAGATTTTTCCTTTATTATGGAAGAAAACATCAGCGAAATTTTTGCCTTGTTCCACCAATACAAAATGAAGGTAAGTTTGATTCAAAACTCAGCCATCAGTTTTTCGGTTTGTGTGGAAGACAAATTCGGCAATTTCAACGATTTGAAAAATATCTTGGCCAAAAAATTCAAAGTGGCTTATAACGAAAACGTTTCTTTGTACACCATTCGCCACTTTAACAAAGAAGCCGCCGATATGGTAGAAAAAGGGAAAACGGTTTTGCTCAAGCAAATTTCCCGTGAAACTTTACAAGTAGTCACCAAAGAATAATCATCTCAACCGCGAAGACCAAAATAAAAAGGGTTCGCGGTTTTTTATATTAAAAAGCCTAATTTTACGTTATTAAGATATGCTGAAAAAAAGGCTTTTATTGTTGATACTATTCAGTTTTTCCGGGCTTTCGGCTCAGGAAATCAATTCGCTGTACCGAACCAAAAAAGTCCTGCCTTCCAAAGATACTATCGCCATTGAAAAGGTCAGCATTAGTCCGAGTTTCTTCAAACTACTCACTCGTGAAGGCAAAGAAGTCGATACTTCATTCTATAAAGTCGACTTTAAAACCGGGAAGTTATTCTTTAAAACCAATTTCACGGCAACGGATACCATCACCATTCGCTACTTTAACTATCCGGAATTTCTAACCAAAACTTACAGCATTTACGACCAAGACAAAGTGGTGCCCAACGAAGCGGGTTTTTTGGTAAAAACCGATCGTTCCTTAAAAAAGTTTGTGCCGTTTGATGGCTTAAATACTTCCGGCAGCATTACACGTGGCGTAACCATCGGGAACAACCAAAATGCTTCGGTAACGTCCAATTTAGATTTACAAATCACCGGTAAAATCTCTGATAAAGTCTCGCTTCGGGCTTCGATTCAGGATTC
>JBEBBH010000215.1:0-2950 GCA_041158485.1 Bacteroidota bacterium
CAATAATTCTTAAAGACGCTGATACCAATTTGCCGATTGAAGACGCTACCGTTTTTGTTTTAAAAACCAAGCAATCGTTGTTGAGTAATAGCGAAGGTAAAGTAACCTTCATTCTAAACGGTTCATCCAATATTCAAGTCACCCATTCTTCCTATGCTAAAGTAACTGTTCGGTCATCAGCCTTGCTCAAAACAGACAATATTATTTACTTAAAAAGAACGGTAAACGATTTGGATGAAATTATAGTCACCAAACAACATCCGCAAAAAATATTAAAAAATCTGGTAGATAATTCTATTAAAAAATTAACCATACCGGCGCGATTGAAAGTCTATACCAGAGAGTTTTTTAAAATGGATGGAAATTACACCTATTACAATGACGGACTAATGAATTTTCAATTGTTTGGAAAAGATAAAAACTTCAAAAGCAATATTTTAGTAGAACAAAATAGGGCTTTCGGTTTGGTTTATGACCAAATTAACAGTGATGTTTTGGGGTACAATCTCAACGACATTATGGAGAATTATTATAATTTCAAATATATAGATCCTATTACAGATATTAGCGGGAAAAAGAAATATGACTATGTTATTAAATCGTATTCAGCCAACCAAGATTACAATATAATGATTGTTACGCCAATTGATAATACCAAAGCTTTACGGGATGATTTTAAGATTATTTACGATTGGAAGAAGAAAATTATTATTGAAATCAATACCACAGTATCGCCGACCACTTTGTCCAATGTAAAAGAGAAAAAAGCGGTTGGTTCCAAAAATATTTACAAGTCGACTTTCAAAGCGATTTATCGTTTAGAAGGTGAAAATTATTATTTAGTTAGTTCTAAAGAAGAAATTGGTTTTGAGCGAGTTGAAAAAAATAAAACTACCGATATTGAAGTCAGAAATTACTTTGTCACCACCAATTTCAGTAATCAAAATTACAGTTATAAGGAAAGTGAAGTCTTCAAAGATAAAACCTTGTACAACAAGAAAAACACTATTCTTTCTCCTTATTGGGACATTTCCGGATTGAGTACTACGGATGAAGAACAAGCCATCATTAATGACTTGCAGGATCGAAAACCCTGAGCTCAGTTTGTGCTTTGTTACTTGGTTTTATTCCGCTATATTTGCGCACTTTTAAAATACTTCATTCATGAAAGCAGGAATTGTAGGATTACCAAACGTAGGGAAATCAACTTTATTTAATTGTTTGTCTAATGCAAAAGCGCAAAGTGCCAACTTTCCGTTTTGTACCATCGAACCCAACATTGGAGTGGTAAATGTTCCTGATCCGAGAATCAATAAACTAGAAGAATTGGTAAAACCGGACCGCGTACAAATGGCTACCGTTGATATAGTTGACATAGCCGGATTGGTGAAAGGCGCCAGTAAAGGAGAAGGTTTAGGAAACCAATTCTTAGCCAACATCAGAGAGTGTAATGCCATTATTCACGTATTGCGTTGTTTTGATAACGATAATATTGTTCACGTTGACGGCAATGTAAATCCGATTCGCGATAAAGAAACCATTGACATCGAGTTGCAATTAAAAGACTTAGAAACAGTGGAAAAACGCTTGGAGAAAGTTAACCGTGCCGCTAAAACCGGTAACAAAGAAGCGCAAACAGAAAAAGCTTTATTGGATCGAATTCGCGAAGCACTTTTGCAAGCCAAATCAGCCAGAACGGTTGTGCCTCAAAACCACGAGGAAGAAGCTTTGATGGAAGATTTTCAATTAATTACCACCAAACCGGTATTGTACGTTTGTAATGTAAATGAAGAAGCGGCCGCTACCGGAAATGCTTATGTAGACCAAGTACGTGAGTTGGTGAAAGATGAAAATGCTGAAGTAATCGTGTTGGCCGTGGGTACTGAAGCCGATATCACCGAATTAGAAACCTATGAAGAGCGCCAAATGTTTTTGGAAGACTTAGGCTTGACTGAGCCCGGAAGTTCTGTTTTGATTCGTGCAGCCTACAAACTATTAAAATTACAAACCTATTTTACTGCCGGTGTTAAAGAAGTTCGTGCTTGGACTATTAACATTGGAGATACCGCACCTAAAGCAGCCGGAGTAATTCATACCGATTTTGAAAAAGGATTTATCCGTGCCGAAGTTATCGCTTATGAAGACTTTGCCCATTACGGTTCAGAAGCCAAAGTGAAAGAAGCCGGAAAATTGAGAGTAGAAGGAAAAGAGTACATAGTTAAAGATGGAGATGTAATGCATTTCCGATTTAACGTGTAGACTATTACATTATAAGTCATACTATTAAAGCTACTAATTAATTTTAGTAGCTTTTTTTTTGTTATTTTAAAAAAATACCTAACTTTAACATGCCCTAAATCAATATACTATGAAACTTCAACAATTAACTTTAAATCCCGAAGGTGAAGCAACCTTGCTTTTTACTTCGGATGGTTTTCAAGAAAGTGAGGCAAATTTAGTCTTGGCTTTTGGCGAAAGAACTTTTTTAGAAAGTAGTCAACCTTATTCGTTTTTAAAAAAACGATATCCCAACAGTGCAATTGTTATTTGTTCCACATCCGGACAAATGGCCAATAGCGGATTGGTAGAGAATAGTTTGGTGGTCACTGGCTTGTCATTTGAAAAAACAGCCATCAAAACCACACAAGCGGATATTCAACTGAACAGTGATATCCAATCCTTAGGCAATACCATTAAATCTGAATTGTTTTCCGATGATTTGAAATCAATTTTGGTTATTTCTGAAGGTAGTTTTGTTAACGGAACGGAGTTGATTACCGAGTTGATACGGCAAACTAATAACACTGTTCCGATTTTTGGTGGTTTAGCAGGCGACGAATACCATTTTGAAAAAACCATAGTCGGACTGAATGCTGATGCTACTCAAGGTAAAATTGTCGCCATCGGGTTTTACGGCGAGCATATTCATTTTGGCTTTGCTTCTGAAGGC
>JBEBBH010000216.1:0-3143 GCA_041158485.1 Bacteroidota bacterium
AAAAAACACACCAATTCAACAGGTTTTATTTACTGTTGTCGATAGTCACATCGCTTATCATTCCTTTTTTGAGCTTTGAAATCATTCGAAAAGTCCCGCTGACAACAATCACCGAACCTGAATTTATACCGATTCCGTTTTCAAATGAAAGTATTGCAATTGCGGAAACTATAAATTATACTTCAATAATTTTGTGGACTATATACGGCGTAATAACACTAATTTTAAGTGTTCGATTCGGAAAAAATATTTGGAAATTAATCTCAAAATCGACTTCCAATCCAAAGGTGAAATACAAAAATGCCACCTTGGTTTTGGTAGATGAAAAAACACTGCCGCATACTTTTCTGAATCACATCTTCGTCAATTTCGATGATTACAATCAGAGAACTATTGAAGACGAATTGTACACTCACGAACTGGTTCACGTTACTCAAAAACACACTTTAGACATCTTGTTTATCGAGTTGCTGATCACCATCTTTTGGTTCAACCCGCTTTTGTATCTCTATAAAAAGGCTATCCAACTCAACCACGAATTTCTTGCCGACCAAAAAGTAGTGCAAGCTTACAACGACATTCCGTTTTACCAAACATTACTGTTGCAAAAAAGCAATGGAAATCCAACCATAAACTTAGCCAGTAACTTGAACTATGCCGTAACCAAAAAACGATTAATCATGATGACCAAAAACACTACGAAAAGCGTAGCCTTCTTAAAAAAAACAGCCATTATCCCTATGCTTACCGGTATAATATTTCTTTGCTGCGTTGATATTATAGCACAAGAAAAAATAGTTACAAAGGCTACTCCAAAAAACAATACAATTGATGAACAAGACTATTTTAAAGGTGTTCGCATCAGATACTATGAAAAATTAGTCAAAACTAAAAATGGGGCAAAGTATTCAAAAATCATCTTTGATAAAAAATATGAAAATCTTACCAAAAGTGAAAAAGAGGAAATTCAACTTTTCTTAATGATTCCAAAACCATTTGAAAAAAAATCACCCACTGCAAAAGAATTAAACGAATACAAGAACGCTAAGAAATACGCTATCTGGATTGACGGTAAAAATGTTCCTAATAAAGAATTAAACCAATACAAGCCTGAAGACATAGCCTATTTTTCCGGAAGTGTTATTTTGAAGAATGCGAGGACTAAAAAGCATCCGCAACCTTTTCAATATTGGTTTTATACACATCCCCATTTTGAAAAAGAAAAAATGGATAAGCCTATACAAAAATATCCGGGTAAAGAAATCGTTATTTGGAAAGAAGGCCGTACAAAGAACATTATGCTTTCGGATAAATCAGCCGTAAAAGCAACTACTATTACTGAGGTTCCAACAAAAAAACAAGAAAGTGATCTCTACAATTTAGCTGAACTAACCGAAAAACCGGAGTACCAAACCGGATTAGAGGCTTTTTATAAATACATCGGTTCAAACTACAAAATTCCTGAGGAAATCTCCACCAAGAAAATCAGTGGAAAAATCTTTGCCAGCTTTATTGTAGAAAAGGACGGCAGTTTATCCAACATCAAAATACTGCGCGACATGGGCTACGGAACCGGAGAAGAAACCATACGCGTTTTGAAAGAATCGCCCAAATGGAACCCCGGAAAAATGAACGGAAAACCCGTAAGAACACAATACAGTTTGCCTATTACCATAAAACCCTAGTAAATGAATCTCCGATTATTGTGTTGTTTTTTTATCCTTTTCCTGATTGGCGGTTGTAAAACCAACCAAACCATCAACCATCACAGAGAAGGCAAATGGGTATATAAAGACACTGTAAACGGCATTCTATACAAATCCAAAGGACGCTACAAAAAAAGCGTTGAAATTAAAACTTGGCGGTATTACGAAAATCAGAAATTGGTCAAAATCGAAAAGTATCAGGACAGTATTTGCAACATCAAAACTTTTGACCACAAAGGTCATATCACTGCCACAGGACAATCGATGATGGTTGAAGAAGCCAACGGAACGCATTGGTACATCATCGGCGAATGGACTTTTTACAATGCCAAAGGTCAAGTCATAGGCATCAAGAAATACCAAAAAGGCGAACTCATTTCAGAAACCACAATCCAATCCAACCCGCAACCGTAAGCGGGTTTTTTGTTAAAAATCAACACCTTACAATAAACCCAAGCTTTTGGCGTTATATTTGTATAATCATCAATCATCACAATCATCCGGACACGTTTCGGACTTAAATCAATCATCATGTTAAAACGTTTTTTCCTCCTGTGTTCGGGTGTTGACACCCACATTGTGAACTCATGTTCCAATGGCGAACAAAACAAATACGCCGGCATAGGTGCTACCGTATTTTTTACTGCAGTCATGGCCTTTATAGCCGCCAGTTATGCGCTTTACACCGTTTTTGATAATCTTTACACCGCCGTTTTCTTTGGTTTGGTATGGGGATTTTTGATTTTCAATTTAGACCGATTCATTGTGGCTACCATCAAAAAAAGAGACAGCTTTTTAGACGAATTCATCCAAGCTTCACCGCGAATAGTATTGGCCATCATCATCGCTATAGTGATTTCGAAACCTTTGGAAATCAAAATCTTTGAAAAAGAAATCAATACCGTTTTACTGAAAGAGAAAAACGAAATGGCCATCGCCAACAAAAATCAAGTCGCCAACTATTTCAAAAGCGATGTGGATAAGAACAAGGCGGAAACGGACAGCCTGAAGTCGGCCATCACCCAAAAAGAAAAAGAAGTAGCCGCTTTATACAATGCCTACATTACCGAGGCCGAAGGTTCTGCCGGCACCAAAAAAATGGGCAAAGGACCAATTTATAAAGAAAAGCGTTCCGCCCACGACGTCGCAGTAAAACAACTCGATTCGCTTAAAACAACAAATGCGAAAATAATCGCCGAAAAAGAAGCCCGCAGCAAAACCCTGCAAGCCGATTTGGATAAAAAAGTCTCCGAAAGCCAACCCGTGATTGACAATTTTGATGGCTTGATGGCACGAATTAACGCTTTAGGCAAATTGCCTTGGTTGCCGTCGTTCTTTATCATGTTGTTGTTTTTAGCCATAGAAACTTCGCCGATTTTTGCCAAATTGCTATCTCCGAAAGGCGAATACGATTTAAAATTGGAAGACGCCGAAATG
>JBEBBH010000217.1:0-2699 GCA_041158485.1 Bacteroidota bacterium
GCAATATCGTCTTCCAAGCTTTTGATTTTGGAAATACGAATACCGGCTTCGGGTACAATTTCGTATAAAGTCACCGATGGTCCGACAGTCGCTTTGATTTGGGCGATGTCGATTTTGTAGTTGCGCAGGGTTTCTACAATACGGTTTTTATTTTCTTCCAATTCCTCCTGATTGATGGTGATGCCTACCGAAGTGTATTCTTTCAGCAAATCAATCGTAGGGAATTTGTAGTTGGATAATTCTAAAGTAGGATCAAACAATCCAAAATCGGCCACTAACTTAGCCGCTAGGTTTTCTTCTACCACATCTTCATCTGTTGCTTTTTCAATTACAAAAGCCTCATCGTTGGTTTCGATGATTTCTTTTATCGGTTCTGAAATGATAGGAGCTGTTTGTAAAGTTGGCGTAACCGGTTTGATGGTAGGTTCTAAACTTATTTCCGAAGCATTTTCGATGGTAGGTTTTAGCGCTTCTTTATTGATTTCAAACGAAGAGGTTTTTAACACCGGTTCCGGTATCGGTTCTTCTTCGATGGGCATAACTTCATGTTCGTTATTATCGGTTACGGCATATTCCTCTAAGTTGTAATCGGTACTTTTATTGTCAGGGATGATACTACCGATGTCTTCTTTAATCTCTTTGTGTTTTTTCTCGAAGAACGATTTGATAGCATCGGGAGATACTTTGATTTTAAAAATCATGTATACAATCATCGAAAAGACTAAGACTAAGACTGTTCCTGTTTTTCCGATGTAGTCTTGCAGGAACAAATTCATTTCATAGCCAACCGTTCCGCCTAATTCCGGTAGGTTGTTAGCAAAGAAGCCAAACAAAATCGACACTATAATCAAGGCGAATAAATCCCAAAACCAAGTGTTTTTTAACTTGCGCATCGGCAAGTCTAAAATGAGGAAGGCGCCACTCAAAAATAGTAATTTTACCAATAAAAAAGCCGCTACCCCGAAACCGCGGTAAACAAATAAATCGGCTATATAGGCGCCAAATTTACCCAACCAATTTTGGGCATTTTCACTGCGATCGGTTAAGGCATCTACCGAGCTTTGATCGGCTTGACCGTGTAAAAAGAAAGAAATAAAAGAAACTAAAAAAGCTATCGAAGTCAGCACCAATACAAAACCGAACAACATGCGGTATTGCTTTTTAGTTTTCAATATTTTCAGTTCCTGATTAGGATCTTTTTCTTTGGGTTCTTTTTTTACTGTTTTTGCCATGAATTATAGTATGAAGCTATAAAAATAGAAATTTAATCGGAGGTTTAGCAAAATTTAGGTACATAAATGAGCAAGCCAATGGCCATAGCTGCTAAGGCAGCGAACATCACTGCTCCGGCTGCAATGTCTTTGATAAAACCAATTCTTTCATGGTATTCCGGATGGATAAAATCGGCTATTTTTTCAACGGCGGTATTCAAACTCTCTACGCCCAACACCAGTCCGAATGCCAAGATTTGCATCATCCACTCGTAACGGTCGATTTTGAAATACAATCCGGCTACTGTCATCAGCACTGCTAACGACGATTGTACCATAACACTGTGTTCGGTGGTGATGAGTTTGAGGGCACCTTTAACAGCAAAGCCGACACTTTTGAGTCGGCCGCTGAAAAAAGAATTGTCTTTTTCGAATCCCATATTATAAAGCCGCTAGGGCTGCATCGTAGTTAGGTTCATCTGCAATTTCCGCCACTTGTTCGGCATGAACGATAGTACCGTTTTCATCCAAAACAATTACCACACGTGAGTGTAAGCCGGCTAAAGGACCATCGGTAATTTCCAAACCGTAGTTTTTACCAAAAGCACCGGTATTGAAATCGGATAAGTTAATCACATTGTCTAAGCCTTCAGCACCGCAGAAACGTTTTTGGGCAAAAGGTAAATCTCTGGAAATACACAATACTTTGGTATTTTCTAAAGTACTCGCTTTGGCATTGAATGCTCTAACTGAAGCGGCACAAGTACCGGTATCTATACTAGGGAAGATGTTTAAAACCACTTTACTTCCGGCAAAATCAGCCAATGAAGCAGTGCCTAAATCTGTTTTAAGCAATTGAAAATCGGGTGCTTTGGTGCCGTTTTTCGGTAAGTCACCGTTGGTGTGAATCGGATTTCCTCCTAAAGTTATTGTTGCCATATTGTATATTTTTTTTGATTGCCAAAAGTAGTGAAAATATTGTGAATTTTGAGTGGCAAATTATGAATTGTAAATTGTCAATTGTGAATGGAGGTTTAAAAATAATAGAAATATTTTGGTTTATAATATTGTTTTATCGTGATATTGCAATATAATAATTCAACAAAACTATGGGCGCTTCTAAAACCGAATCCTTTTCAGTCGAACAAAACGAGTTGGCGACATTATTCAAAGCCTTGTCACATCCGGCGCGAATTGCCATTGTGGATTATCTTTTAAAAGTAGATAGTTGCATTTGTGGTGATATAGTAAACGAATTGCCGTTGGCACAACCTACTATTTCCCAGCATTTGAAGGAGCTGAAAAACGCTAATATCATCCAAGGCACCATAGAAGGTACTGCGATTTGTTATTGTATCAATCCCGATACGATGGCGAAAATAGAAAGTCATTTTGGGATGATTCGGCAAAAGTTAAAGAATAAATGCTGTTGATTTGAGGGGAAGACCTTCGAGTGCGCTCAGGGTGGCAAATAAGGGAAGAGGGACT
>JBEBBH010000218.1:0-9276 GCA_041158485.1 Bacteroidota bacterium
TTCGCCACCGAATTTCAAATCCTGTGGCACCGCAGCAATGACAGCTCCGGGAAAGATGTTGCAGTTTTTACCGATACGCGCGCCTTCCATGATGGTTACGTTAGAACCTATCCAAGTTCCTTCTCCGATAATTACATTATTGTGTATGGTTGTAAATGGTTCTATTACGACATTCTTCGCGATTTTCGCTCCGGGATGTACATAGGCTAATGGTTGGTTCATAAGTAACTATTTAATTTTTTTTGGCAATTTGTGCCATTAATTCTGCTTCCGCAACTAATTTACCGTTGGCATAGGCATTGGCTTGCATATGACAAATACCTCTTCTGATTGGTGAAATTAAATCACATTTAAATACCAAGGTATCGCCGGGTAAGACTTTATGCTTGAATTTTACGTTGTCGATTTTCATGAAATACGTCAGGTAGTTTTCCGGATCCGGAACCGAACTTAAAATTAAGATTCCTCCGGTTTGTGCCATTGCTTCTACGATTAAAACGCCGGGCATCACCGGTGCGCCGGGAAAGTGACCAACGAAAAAGTCCTCGTTCATGGTTACGTTTTTCAAACCTACCACGTGATTGTCGGACATTTCTAAAATTTTGTCTACCAATAAAAATGGCGGACGGTGTGGCAACATGGCCATGATTTTATTCACATCCATCAAAGGTTCCTTGTGTAGGTCGTACACCGGAATTTGATTGCGCTGTTCTATCTTAATGATTTTGGACAATTTCTTGGCAAACTGAGTGTTTACGTAATGTCCGGGTTTGTTGGCAATTACTTTTCCTTTAATGCGAGTACCGATTAAAGCCAAATCACCAATCACATCTAACAATTTGTGACGTGCAGCTTCGTTAGGATAATGCAACGTCAAATTGTCTAATATACCGTTAGGTTTCACAGAAATTTTTTCTTTACCGAAAGCCACTTTCAAGTTGTTCATGGTTTTTTCGGAGATTTCTTTATCTACATAAACAATAGCATTGTTTAAGTCGCCGCCTTTAATTAAACCATTGTCTAATAAAGTTTCCAATTCATGCAAGAAACTAAACGTTCTGGCATCAGATATTTCCGTTTTGAAATCGGCTATATTTTTTAAGGTAGCGTTTTGAGTACCTAAGACTTTAGTACCGAAATCAACCATAGTGGTCACTTGGTAATCATCGGCAGGCATCACTAAGATTTCACTACCGGTAGCTTCATCCATAAAAGAAATTACTTCTTTTACCACATAGTAACATCTTTCTGCATCTTGCTCTACAATGCCGGCTTTCTCGATGGCTTCCACAAAAAACTTCGAAGAACCATCCATAATAGGCGGTTCAGATTCGTTCAACTCGATAATTACATTATCAACATCACAACCTACAAAAGCCGCTAAAACGTGCTCTGAGGTTTGAATTTTAACACCTAATTTTTCAAGGTTAGTACCTCTTTGGGTGTTTACCACATAATTGGCATCGGCTTCTATGATTGGGCTGCCTTCTAAATCAACTCTGACAAAAGTGTAGCCATTGTTGATTGGCGCCGGTTTGAAAGTCATTTTTACTTCTTTCCCGGTATGTAAACCTACACCGGTAAGGGACACTTCGTTCTGGATGGTTTTTTGTTTAACCATTGGTATGCTTTTTTTAGTTTAGTTTATTACAAATACGCTTTCGGGTTTCCGATTACGAATTGGGTTTATTTTTCTTTAATTCTTCTAATTCGGCTACAATTTTCGGCAAGTTTCTGAAATGCACATACGACTTGTTCCAATCGCTGTAATTGAAAGACGGTGAACCTTGTAAAGTTTCGCCATCCGGAATATTTCTTCCGATGCCTGACTGCGCCTGAACGCGAACATTATTTCCGATAGTCAAATGTCCGGCTATACCAACCTGACCGCCAATCATACAGTTTTTACCAATTTTGGTCGAACCTGCTACACCGGTTTGAGCGGCAATTACAGTGTTTTCACCAATTTCGACATTATGTGCAATCTGAATTTGGTTGTCGAGTTTTACACCCTTACGGATGATGGTTGAGCCTAACGTTGCTCTGTCGATGGTCGTACAAGAACCAACTTCTACATTATCTTCTAAGATAACATTACCAATTTGGGGTACTTTGTTGTAGGTACCGTCTTCCTGTGGTGCAAACCCAAATCCGTCTGAACCGATAATGGTTCCGGAATGGATCACACAATTATTACCTATAACGGATTCCGAATAAATACGAACGCCGGCAAAGAAAATACAATCATCACCAATTGTTACATTATCACCTATGAATGAATTCGGATAAATCTTTACATTTTTTCCAATCACTACATTTTTACCAATGTAAGAGAAACTTCCTAAATATAAATTTTCTCCGTAAGTAACATTTTCAGAAATCACCGAAGGCTGCTCGATGCCTGACTTCATTAACTTTACTTGGTTGTAGTATTCTAATAATTTGGAAAACGATTGATAAGCATCTTCCACTTTAATCAATGTGGTTTTTAACTCACTCTCCGGTTCAAAAGTCGAATTGACTATGGTAATGGTAGCGTTAGTCGAATAAATATAATTGACATATTTAGGATTGGCCAAAAAGGTTAACGAACCTTCTGTTCCTTCTTCAATTTTAGATAATTTGAATACCTCGGCGCTTGGATTCCCCACCACTTCGCCTTCTAAAATTCCTGCTATTTGAGCTGCTGTAAACTTCATCTAGTGTTAGTTATTAGAAATGAACTTAAGATGAAAGTCACTATAGTCATTTTTTGGTAATTGCATCAAAAGAGTATTAGCTGGTTTCATAGCGACAAAAGTATAAAAAAAAGATTTAATGTTAAATTTCCGAAAGTTGTTTTGGATAGCAAATAAAATACTTGGTCACCGGTTTAGACAAGGCTTTCAAATTCAACTGGTCGGAAGCTTCCACTACATCTTCTATGGTTCGGTCTTTTTTCAGAATTCGGATTGGTTCTGCGTCTTTACTATAAGCCTGATTCTTGATTTTTCCTTTGAAGATAAAATACTTGGTGTCTTGTACACTCAGGTTATGCTTTTTGGCAAAGGCAGCCGACATTTCTTGTAGCACTTCCACCGGAAATTTTTCGCTGTTAAGTTTGACTTTAGATAAGTCGCGATTGATAATCATTTTACTCAAACTACTCAAAATAAAATCGTCGTGATATTGCCAATTTTTCAAAGCGCTAATAATATCAAAATCATCTAATTGCGCAAAAGTATCTAAATCGATAGTCGAAAAATTATCAAGAGTCACTTTGTGTTCCATGAAATATTTTAGGGGACGACTGCACTCGATGGCTGTTCCTTTTTGAAGCAACTCTTTGGCTCTTTGTAACGTTTTGGTCAAAGTTAATTCGGCCACCAAACTCGTTTTGTGCAAATAAGCTTGCCAATACATTAATCGGCGTGCCATCAGGAATTTTTCAATTGAATAAATCCCTTTTTCTTCCATCACCAAAATATCATCTACTACATTCATCATTTGAATCAAACGATCAGAATTGATATTGCCTTCAGCCACACCCGAATAAAAACTATCGCGTTTCAAATAATCCATGCGATCCATATCGAGCTGACTTGAAATCAACTGTAACATAAATTTACGATGGTATTCGCCTTTAAAAACCTGTATCGCCAAGCTCAATTGTCCGTTAAACTCTTGATTCAATTGGTTCATGAATAACAGCGAAATGGCTTCGTGGTTGACTTCTTCCACTATACTGTGTTCCATAGCATGCGAAAACGGACCGTGACCGATATCGTGTAAAAGAATGGCTATGTAAAGTGCATTTTCTTCTTCTTTAGAAATGTCAACACCTTTAAAACGTAATACTTCCACAGCTTGTTGCATCATGTGCATGGCGCCTAAAGCGTGATGAAAACGCGTATGATGCGCTCCCGGATACACCAAATACGACAATCCCATTTGGGAAATGCGGCGCAATCGCTGGAAATAAGGATGTTGTACTAAATCGTAGACCAACGAATTTGGAATGGTGATAAATCCATAAATCGGGTCGTTGAATATTTTTAATTTATTGGTTTGACTCACAGTAAAATCGATTTTGGTAAAGATATAAATTTACACCAAAGCTTTGAAATAGTCCAACAACAGTTTGTTATTGTCGCGTGTAGGTGTAAAAACTTCCAATATAGTCGGTTGGTCGTTGTTTTCTAACAATTGTTTCAAACCGGCTTTTAGAGAGGTTTCGTCCGCGGCCGTCAAATAGTCAAAACGATACATTTTAGCCAAATGTTCAGCGGTCAAACAATGGGAAGTTTCGAAATAAGTATGAAATGTTTCGTTTTCCTGATGACCGGGCAAGATTCTGAAAATCCCACCACCGCCGTTGTTGATTAGAATGATTTTGAAATGCTTCGGAATGTAGTTGTTCCAAAGCGCATTGCTGTCGTATAAAAATCCGATATCGCCCGTAATTAAGGTTGTTTGTTTGTTACTGGCTACAGCAGCGCCGATAGCGGTGGATGTACTACCATCGATACCACTTGTACCGCGATTGCAGAAGACTTCAATAGATGGATCAATGTCAAACAATTGCGCATAGCGAACGGCAGAACTGTTGCTGACTTGCAATTGTGTATTCCCCGGTAAAGCAGCTAAAATGTTTTCAAAAGCCTTTAAATCGGAAAACGGAATATTGGCCAGATACTCGCTATGTTTAATGGTTCTTTGAGCTCGAACAGTTTGGATGAAGTCTTTGTAATGGCTTGGCACCACTTTGACATGCGGTAAAAATTGTTTGAAAAACTGATTGGGAGCAACTGTAAAGTGTTTGGTCAAAATACCAAAGGTGTCGTAAGCTCTCAACTCATCAATGTGCCAATGGTGGCGCGGTTTGTATTTTCGGAGGAAAGCTTTGATTCGCTTAGACACTATCATACCGCCAAACGTAATTAAAACGCGAGGCTGCAACTCGGCAAACTCTTTATCCGTAAACGGCGTAATCAGTGTGTCGATATTATTGATAAAATCAGGATGGTGCAAATTAGACGTTGTTTCGGTCAACACGACTACCGAAGGATGTGAAGCCAATTCATCTATCCATTGTTGGTCTATGGTATTCGGCCTGCACTCGCCTACTAAAACCAATATTTTTTGGCTGAAATTCCACAATGTAGAAAATGCAATGATGTCTTCTACCCTAACGGATGACTCCGATTTGAATAGTCCGGTTACGTTAACATCGACAGCTAATTTATTGGTGGTTTGGTACAAAGGTTCTTCGAAAGGTGCATTGATATGTACCGGACCTTTGTGCGCGATGGCCACATTGATGGCTTCGTTGATAAAGACATCGTTTTCTTCCGATGCCTCTTCCAGTAAGTTGGCATTGTAAAGTGAATGATTGAGAAATACATTTTCCTGACGAATGGTTTGTCCGTCACCAATATCAATTTTATCATGCGGACGGTCGGCAGAGATGACCACAAACGGAATCTGACTGTAAAAAGCTTCCGCTAAAGCCGGATAATAATTCAGCAAGGCTGAACCGGAAGTACAAACAACCGCAACCGGCTTTTGCTTTTGTTGGGCAATACCCAGCGCAAAAAAACCGGCACAACGCTCATCGGCTATACTATAACAAGTAAAGTCGGGATGATTGGTAAAACCAATAGTTAGCGGTGCATTTCTGGAACCGGGTGAGATTATAATATCGTGAACTCCTTTAGCATTACAAATTTCTATGATGCTTTGCGCCAAAGGTATTTTAGGATAAAGCATTGTCTTTTTTTATGTCTTACAAATGTACAAACTTGTGTAGGTTTTTCAACACTTTAAGATAGTTTTATTACTTTTGAAGACACTTTAATGTCATGGAAATCAAAATCAGACCTTACCAAATTGAAGATTGTCAGTCCATAGTAGACATCATCAATTACAACATACTTTATTCGACGGCTTTATACGATTATCACCCGAGAACATTAGTGCAACAAGAAAGTATTTTTCAGGAAAAAATCGACAAAGGATTTCCGGTAATCGTTGCTGAAGATGCCGGAAAAGTAATTGGCTTTGGGTATTACAGTGAATTTCGATTCCGCGAGGCGTATAAGTTTACCGTAGAACATTCGGTTTATGTAGCCCAAGATTGTCACGGAAAAGGAATCGGCAAATTACTGATGCAAGCGCTAATTGATTTAGCTAAAGAACAAAAATTGCACACCATGATTGCTGTAATCGATTCGGAAAACCAAAGCAGCGTATCTTTTCACGAGCAATTCGGATTTGAAACGGTTGGTCTTTTAAAAGAAACCGGATTTAAATTCGGCCGTTGGCTGCATTCTCAGTTCATGCAATTGATTTTAAACTAAAAAAATAAAGACCGATGTTTCCATCAGTCTTTACCAAATATTCAGGGGTATTTGTCAGGCTAGTTCTATGCCATTTTCCTCTAAAATAGAGAGCAGATAACTGCTTTGGCTTGGGTCGTATTTTTCAACTCCGCTTTGATACCATTTTTGGATGACGTCAATTTGAAAGGAGTTATAACCATCCGAATCGATATCCATCCCTAACATTCCGGCCAGTAAAAAATCTTCCAGTACTTTGTTGGTTACAATCAGTTGTGGAATCCCATAAGCTATTTTTCCGTTCATTCGTTCGTAATCAGCTCTTCCTTGTTCAAAACCGAAGTTATAGGCTTCGCTTTTTTCTTCCACCAACTTTAGGTGTGGATTTGAACCGTTAGTATAACCTTCTAGATAGTCTTCTCGGTATATTGGATTGAAAATGTTATTTTTCATAAATTATCATTGTGGTATTTGATATTCATGCCAAAACTAAGAAGTATTGTTAAGCTAACATTTTAAAATCGTTAAACGGAAAAAAAAATCTTTAAACCACGTGGCACGTGAAGTTGGTCGATGTTTTTCAAATAAAAACCCGATGAATTTCTCCACCGGGTTTGTTTGTTTTAAAAGAGTAATCGGGTTTATTTTCCGTTAATCCATGATACAATTGCATCATCTGTTGGTAATACTCTGGGCGAAAGCACTTTTACTAAATGTCCGTTTTCATCCAACAAGTATTTTTGGAAGTTCCATTCTACTTCACTGTCTTGTAAACCGTTTTTATTCTTCTGCGTCAAAAATTGGTACAATGGATGTATATCATTTCCTTTTACAGATATTTTACCCATCATTGGAAATGACACGCCATAGTTCATTTGGCAAAACTTGGCAATTTCCTGATTACTACCCGGCTCTTGTCCACCGAAATTATTGGCTGGGAAACCAACAATCACAAAATTCTTATCCTTGTATTTACTGTAAATAGCTTCCAAATCTTTGTATTGTGGCGTTAGTCCGCATTCAGAGGCCGTATTTACAATTAAGATTTTCTTTCCTTTTAAAGACGAAAAATCAAATTCTTTACCATACAAATCTGTTACTTTAAATTGGTGTATGGATTCCTGTTTAGTTACTGTTGTCATAGTGGTAGTGTTAGTATTAACGGAAACGGCTTTAGTTTGAGCGTTGTTTTGACAACTCATTAGCAACATGGCACCGCAGGCCAAAAACAAATAATTCTTCATACGCTTATTTTTTTATAAAATTAATCATTATTGATTAGCTTGATGTTATACAATTCCTAAAGTTTTACTAATTAAAAAGCCCGACAACATAACATCGTCGGGCTTTCAACAAACATAACAGAAAACTATTCTGCTATCAAAACAAAAAACCTAAATCAAATCTCAAATTTGATTTCCCTGTTTGCATTTACGAAAGAAGCTTGACTTTGGATTTACAGAAATAGGTATTTCTAATCAAATAGTTGGTTATTATGGAAATTGTTTCGTTAAATTTACGTTTATAAAAAATTAGGTATGACACAAGAAGAATTATTGCCCTTGCTTTTGAGGAAGGAAGAAAGGGCTTTTACTGCGCTGTACGATATGTACTCCAAGAGTTTGTTTAGCGTAATCACCAATTTGATCAAAGACCAAGAAGAAGCCGAAGATGTGCTTCAGGAAGTTTTTGTTAAAATATGGAAGAACATCGACACTTACAATCAAAGCAAAGGCCGATTGTACACTTGGATGCTCAATATTACCAGAAACACAGCCATTGACAAACTGCGTTCAAAAGGTTTTAACAACAGTCAAAAAAACCTCTCGACTGATAATTTCGTACATCTGTTAGACGATAACAGCAAACTGACCAATAGAATTGATACCATCGGGATTTTAGAGTTTGTTAAAAAGCTCAAACCGAAATGTATTCAAATAATCGACTTACTCTTTTTTAAAGGTTATACACAGCAAGAAGCCTCAGAAGAATTGGAAATCCCTTTGGGTACTGTTAAAACCCAAAACAGAATGTGTATGAATGACCTACGAAATTTTTTGAAAGTATAATGGAAACAAAAGAATATTTAGAATCCGGCATCTTAGAACTCTATGTTTATGGTTTGCTGAGCGAAGCAGAAAACGATCAGGTAAATACCATGGCCAATAAACATCCGGAAATCAAAGCCGAGATTGAGTCTATTGAAAAAGCCATCATCAATTTGTCGAGTAGTTTTGCGCCTTTTATTTCACACAGTCAGTTTGAGAAGATAAAAGCGCAATTGGAATTAAAACACGGTAAAGTAGTCGATTTAAAACCAAGAAATAACACCGCGACTTATATTGGTTGGGCAGCAGCTGCAGCTTTGTTAGTTGGCATCGGATTCCAATACAACAAACTCAGCAACACCCAAAATCAAATACAATCGATTGAAAGTCAAAAATCGAAATTGGAACAAACAGTAGTTGCATTAGAATCGAAGAACAAAGAAACCACTACGGTATTAAATGTAGTTCGCGACGAAAAAACGACTATTATTTCATTAGCCGGGCAAGCCATCGATCCTAAGGCTTCGGCTAAAGTATATTGGAATAAAGAACAACAAACAGTTTATGTAGATGCCGCAGGATTACCGGAACCACCGGAAGGTATGGTGTACCAAGTTTGGGCTTTAAAACTCAATCCGCTAACACCAACCAGCATCGGTTTGTTAGAAAATTATACAGCTGACAATTCCTTATTTAAAGTAGCCAACAATGAAGGCGCTGAAGCCTTCGGTATTACCTTAGAACCGGCAGGTGGAAGTAAATCGCCAACGCTGGAAAAATTGTATACTTTAGGAAAAGTATAGTTAGAGATTCCGTAAAAAATAACACCGCAAATTCGCTAATAATCAGCTGAATTTGCGGTGTTTTATTTGAAGAAGATTAAGCAAATAAACTGCAATCTATTTATTTAC
>JBEBBH010000219.1:0-4292 GCA_041158485.1 Bacteroidota bacterium
ATTCACGCTAAATATGCCCAAAAAGGTAGATTTCTCTCCGGAGGCTATTGCAAATTATCGATGAAGTTGAGTAAAGAAATTGCCAAAGATGATATACTTTCCGGTAGATGTTTCGATTTGAAATGGCTGAAAAGCATCGACAAACTCAACCTGTCGAATGCCTTAAAAATTGGCGCAAATGATTTGTCGGCGAATATATTAGACTTTATTTCTCCTACTAATGCCTCATTCAACAATTGTAATTCTTCAGGTTTTCGCGAAGACATGATTGCCATTAACGGTTATGACGAACGCATGAAATACGGCGGACCGGACAGAGAATTCGGAGAGCGTTTAGAAAATAACGGCATCAAAGGAAAGCAAATCCGTCATAAAGCCATCGTATTGCATTTGGATCACCCGAGAGGTTACAAAACCCCGGAATCATTGGCGGCTAATTTGGCCATTCGCAAAGAAGTAAAAGACAAAAAAATAGTTTGGACGCCTTACGGTATTAAAAAAGACAACATTTAGTTCATGAGGATATTAGTTACCGGAGCAGCAGGTTTTATTGCGTCACATCTTTGTGAAAAACTACGTGATTTAGGTCATGAAGTGGTTGGATTGGATAATTTTAACGATTATTACAGTCCGTCGCTAAAACGTTTAAATGCTTCCGATTTGAAAACCAAAGGCATTGAAGTCATCGAAATTGATTTGAATGACAATCTGCAACCGGTTTTCGAAAAACCTTATGATTATATCTATCACTTAGCCGCACAGCCCGGTATTTCAGCCGAAACTCCGTTGAGCGATTATGTGACTAATAATATTTTTGCTACCCAAAACTTACTCGATGCGGTGGCGCAGTTCAATCCGAATTTAAAATCATTCATCAATATAGCGACTTCTTCCGTATATGGTTTGGTGGCCAATGTAGATGAAAATGTACCGGCCAAACCTATCTCTTTCTACGGTAGTACTAAGTTAGCCGCTGAGCAATTGGTTTTGGGACAGCAACGTTTGGGTAAGTTAAAAGCCTGTTCCATTCGATTGTATTCGGTGTACGGACCGAGAGAACGTCCGGAAAAGCTCTACACCAAACTTATAGAGAATTTGTATTCCGATAAACCTTTTCCGCTTTTTGAAGGCAGTGTTAAACACGAAAGAAGTTTTACTTATGTAGGCGATATCGTGGATGGCTTGTTGGCCATTATCGGAAAAGAAGATATGGTGAATGGTGAAATCATCAACTTAGGTACCGACGAAGTGCATACTACCCAAGAAGGCATCAATTTGGTAGAGGAAATCATGCATAAAAAGTTAATCATCGACCATAAACCGGCGCGTAAAGGCGATCAGGAAAAAACCTCGGCGGTGATTGACAAAGCCAGAAGATTATTGGGCTACGAACCGAAAGTAACGTTCAAAAAAGGGTTGGAGCAACAAGTACAATGGTACTTAGACAAGTTTACTTCGTCACTCTAAGAACAAACGCTTTTAATTTTTCGGCATACAACTCCGGTTTCAATTTTTCGTACCACTCAAAAGCCAACGCTTTGTAGTTTTTGGCATGCTTTTGATACAATTCCGGATAGTAATCACTCAAATGTACGATATCGTAAAATCCGGTTTCTTCCTTGATATTCCAAGAAGTTCGGTTAATCCAAGGCGCGTAAATGGTAAACGTAGGCACATTTAAAGCCTTGGCCATATTGGTAGCGCCGCCTTCATTGCCAATCAACGCATCGCATTGGGATTGCAGGGCGATAAAATCTCTTAAACCTTTGGCATAAAAATCCAAGTTGATTTTCTGCTGAGTCGTTTCAGCACACAAATCATATATGGCTTTCACTTCTTCCAATTGATTCGGCATATAATTGAAAAGCAATTGTGCGTCTTTGGTGTTTGTAATGAGATCTAAAGTTTCTGCCATGTATTTCGGTGGCAAACTTTTGTTTTTTCCGCTGCCTAAAATCCCAATCATAAAAATCGGTTTGGAACTGTCGCAATTGGCAGCGATAGCAACCCTGGCTTTCTCTTTCTCTTCTTCGCGCAAATGAATCTGCGGAAAAATCATGTCTACTTCTTTGCCCAAAGCTGTTTTGGAAAGCAATAATCGATAGGCATTGGCTGTCGCATTGCAATCGGCATCAGGCACCACGGTTTTGGTATAGAAAAATTGGGTGTACCATTTATAATGTCCGACGATGGTTTTGGCACCCGAAAAATAAGCCGGTAAAATACTATCCCATTTGCAATAGGCATCAATAACTATATCGTATTGTTCTTTTTTCAGGCTTTTACCAAAGCGATACAAGTTCAGAAATCCTTTGTGTTCTTGCGGTTCAAAGAAAATGACTTTGTTTATGTACGGATTGTTATCAACCACTGGAAAAGTATTTTTCTGAATCAGATAATGGACTTCGGCACCGGGAAGATTTTTTTTAATTGTTTCACAAATGACTGTACTGGCCAACACATCGCCAATCATTTTGATTTGTATTACCAGTACTTTCATAGGTTATATTAGATGTTAGATTTCAAATATTAGATTTATATTAAATATCTAATATCTGATATTTAAAATTAAACCGCTACGTCGTATTCTCTTAAGGCGTTGTTTAAAGAGGTTTTTAAATCGGTCGATGGCTTGCGGGTTCCGATAATTAAAGCACAAGGCACTTGGTAATCGCCGGCGGCAAATGATTTGGTATAACTACCCGGAATTACTACAGAACGCTCCGGTACATAGCCTTTGTATTCTTTCGGTTCCGAACCGGTAACGTCGATAATTTTAGTCGATGCCGTCAAACACACATTAGCGCCTAAAACTGCTTCTTTACCCACATGAACACCTTCCACTACAATACATCTCGAACCGATAAAAGCGCCATCTTCAATAATCACCGGAGCTGCTTGTAACGGTTCTAAAACACCACCAATACCAACACCTCCGGAAAGATGCACATCTTTCCCGATTTGCGCGCAACTACCTACCGTAGCCCAAGTATCCACCATGGTTCCTTCATCAACATAAGCACCGATGTTCACGTAGCTCGGCATCAAAATAACGCCTTTGGAAATGTAAGCGCCGTAACGAGCAGTCGCCGGCGGTACTACGCGAATTCCTTTTTCAGCATAACCGGTTTTCAATAACATTTTGTCGTGGTATTCAAAAATTCCGGCTTCCCAGGTTTCCATTTTTTGGATAGGGAAATACATTACAACGGCTTTCTTTACCCATTCGTTTACTTGCCATCCGTTAGTGGTTGGTTCGGCAACGCGTAAGGTTCCGGCATCTAACAATGCAATCACTTCACGTATGGCGTTAGTAGTAGTTTCTTCTTGTAACAAAGCACGGTTGTCCCAAGCTTTTTCGATGGTATCTTGTAATGTAGTCATGTTTTCAAATTTAACTTTTTTGATGATGGCCCAAAAGGCATGAGTGGCAAAGATAGTTTCATTTTTAGAAAGTTGCAACGCAATTCTCTAAATCAAAAAAATGTTAAATTATGCTAACAACGTGACAGATTAAGTAAGTTTGTTCTAACCTTTAAACCAATAAATTTGTTGTTCATGAGAAGTAATTCTTTGCTTTTAATTGCTTTATTTTCAATGTTTTTGAGCTGTCAAAAACAAGCTGAGAGTCAACCTTCCGCCCAAGACTCGATAGCCAAAATGGATTCCCTTGTGAAAGAAGCGGCACATCATGCCAGAAAATCGCTAGATTACATCGGAACCTATAAAGGTGTTTTGCCTTGTGCAGATTGTGAAGGATTGGAAACGATACTTTGCATCAATGAAAATAATACTTATAAATTACAAACGCACTATTTGGGAAAAGGCGATAAAGTTTTTGAACAAAAAGGAACCTTTACTTGGGATGCTAAAGGGATTAAAATCATTTTAAATGATATCGACAATGCCCCGAATCAATATTTTGTGGGCGAAAATAAAATCACCCAATTAGATTTGTCAGGAAAACTGATTACCGGAAAATCTGCTCTACAATACGTTTTGTCTAAGCAAGAAAACGCAGTGCAAACGGATATGGCAGAGCACAACAATGCACCGAAAGTCAACCTAAACAACCGTATGGAAGCCCAAACGGTAATCAAAAAGGTAAATCCTGCAGTCGGAAAAGCAACACTAGCCGAAACCAAATGGCGATTGATGACCTTAAACGGTAAGATTGTCAAACAAAGTGGAAGTAAAGATTATTTTATCAAGTTGAATTCCAAAGACGGAAAGTTTGCGGCTTATGCCGGATGTAATAACATTGCCGGTAGTTATGTCATGCCGTCTGCTTT
>JBEBBH010000220.1:0-5988 GCA_041158485.1 Bacteroidota bacterium
TTAAAACCTTTTTACCTTCAGGGGTTTTAAAAGCAACATTGTACAAGCTTCCTGATTGCGAAGAAGCAATCCTAACCGAACCTGCCGGCACAAACTTAGAAGCGTGAGCAATGATGTAGTAGCCTACATTTCTTTCATAATTAAAGCTGCCATTTACCGTAATAGCGCCTTTACAAGTGTTACAGCCTCCATTAGTATGAGGTCCAAAAGAAGCATCGTTAGCCAAGTTCCATTCTAAAGCAGTTTTACTCCAATTGCGCATTGAACCTATAATAACATTTTTGAGATGCCACTTCAAATCGCCATCGAAACTACCGGTAGAAGCCGTGTATTGTTCTGTGAAGTATAAGTTTTTAGTTGGATATGCATTGTGTACCGTACTTAAAGCTGAAATATCACCTGCATACAAGTGAAAAGCAGAGCCATCAATAAACGGATTGGCTGCTGCATCCGCCAATACGGTCATAGGATATTGCGGATTATCACAATTATGATCGTAGGTTACGATTTTAGTTGTGATTCCGGCTGCTTGGAAAGCCGGTCCTAAATGATTTTTGATGAAGTTAGCTTGGTCTGTTGCTAACATCAATAAGCTTGGGTTGTTACCCGGATGCAAAGGTTCATTTTGCGGTGTTATGGCGTCAATTCTGATTCCTTCAGCCTGCATGGCTTGGATGTATTTGACAAAATACTGGGCATAAACACCGTAATATTGTGATTGCAAACTTCCTCCTACGCTACTGCCGTTGTCTTTCATCCAAACAGGTGGCGACCACGGAGTTGCCATGATTTTTAGGTTAGGGTTAATTTGCAAAATTTGTTTCAAAAGTTGGATTAAGGCATTATCGGGTGCTAAACTGAATTGGGTCAGATTAACATCTGTTTGGCCTGATGGTAAATCATTATAAGAATAAACACTGCTGCTTAAATCGGAAGCACCGATACTTATTCTTAAATAACTAACCGAAATGGCGTTGGCAGAAGCGCCGAATAATTCTTGTAATAGTTCTTGCTTTTTAGAAGCGCCTAATTGATTGATTACCTCTACACTTCCACCGGTTAAGGTATAACCAAATCCGTCAACAGTTTGAAAGGTTTGATTGTCGTTTACGTCAACATTTGGATAAACATTCGTTGCAGTATTAAAACCGAGGATGGTATTTTGTTTTATCAATTTCACAGTTCCGTCTGCTTTAGTAAGCCAAAACGTAACATCGTTGGTTGTTGGTGTTGGTTCCGGAGTCGGATTCGAATCTTCGGAAGATTGAGCGCAACCGGATAATATTCCTAACAGCAAGGAGAAAAAAACCGGTTTTATTTGAGTAAGTTTTATCATGGGTAAAAAAGGGAAATGTAGTTTGAATAAGGGGCTTAATTAAGACAAACAATAGTTAAGCAGTGTCCTGTAAAGCTTCTGTCTTGCACAAACAGAAGCTTAAAGGACAACTAATTTTAACTAAACAAAATATTAATGATAAACATGAACATAGTCAACTTCAAGTGTGGCAGCAGTAAAATTTGGGTCGACAGCGCCGCCGAAATTTCCTCCCATTGCACAATTGAAGATAAAGAAGAATGGTTTGTTGAAAGGTAAGCTGTTGTTATTGAGAAATGTATAATACAACACATTATCAACATAAAACTTGATAGTACTTGCTGACCATTCACAAGAATATACGTGAAATTCAGTAGTAGCATTGTTAATTAACACACTACCACCATCGGCATTACCACCGGAATGTCCGGGATGATGTAGTGTACCATAAATTCGGTTGAGATTGTTCCCAACGTGTTCCATGATATCTATCTCACCGCAACCCGGCCATGGATTCGTATTAATATCCGAACCTAACATCCATAATGCAGGCCAAGTTCCTCCACCTGCAGGCAATTTAGCACGTATATCTACTCTTCCGTATTGAAATTGGTATTTGTTTTTGGTAACAATTCTGGCCGAAGTATAATTACTGCCGTTGTATTGTTCTTTAATTAAATTAATCTTTAATACACCGTTTTGAACAATTACATTTTCGGGTCTGTTAGTATAATGTTGTAATTCATTATTTCCCCAACCACCAGCTCCGGTTTCATAACTCCACTTGGAGCTATCGGGTGCACCATCAACATTGAATTCATCCGACCAAGCTAAAGTAGTAGTTACATAAACAGTCACAGCAACACTGGTTGAAATGAACTCAGTACCGTTATAAGCCGAGACATAAACAGTATAGGTATTGGTTCCGGATTGTGTAAAAGTGTAACTAAAAACACCTGTAGTAGAATTAATTACATCGCTACCGATTAAAATTTTATAAGATGTAGCATTGTCGGCAGAAACGGTAAAGTTAACTACACCACTTCCGTCTCCGTTTGGAGTGGAAGGCGTTGTACCTACTATAACCTTATTGACTACGAGATTGGTAGGTTTTGAATCAGTATCTTCACCTCCACCTCCACTGCTACAACCGAGCAATAGTAAAATAGCCAATATAGAAAAAAGCTTTTGTCCGAAAGCGGCGCTGAATAACTCAAAATTATTTCTCAAAACAAATCCGTTTTAATTGTTAGTAATAAAACCGACAGGAGGTAAAGAAACCCCTGTCGGTTAAAATATGATTTAGTTTGCCGGTACTAATTTTAAATACCAAGCATTACCTGTTTCAGTACCTTGAACTCTTAAGTACATATAATCAGCAGTGATTACCATAATTTCATACTCTTTTTGCAAAGCGCCATAACCGATAAAAGTAGTAGCACCCGACAATAAAATACTGGTTTGAGTAGATGGTGTGTCGGCAGAAATTCCTGAGTTTGAAGGAATAAATGAGAAAGCCGTAGTACCTCCACCATAACCGTAACAACCTTCATCACCTGCACCCGGAATACCAGGAATAGAAGCTAATGAGCCTGTTTTAGTGAATGCTCCGTCAGGAGTTGCTGATTGAATAGTGAATGAATTGGATGAAGCTACTTTAGTAAAAGTAAATGTTGCTGTATAGAAACAGTTACAACAAGCTACTTTTTCATTGATAGCAGCAGACCACCAAATTGGAGAAGAAGCACCAATCCAAGGACCAACACCAAAGTGACCCGGTACACTTTTATCAACTCTCCATGCTTTTGAAGCATCATTTGTTAAATAAGTTACAATAGATGGATCTGGTGTGAAATTACTAACTACTTGTACTTCAGCTGTAGCAGTTGTTGAAGAACCACCTCTACCATAAGCTACCACAGTAACTCGGTAAGTGTGTAATCCTAAAGTAGTGAACTTTTTTTGAATAGTTCCTGTAGGCAAGCTGTTCACAATAGTAGTTGGAACACTTACAAAGTCGATATCAGCATTTAAGTCGGTTACATCATGGTATCCGATTTTGAATGACAAAGCATCGTTAGCCGTTACTTTGATATTCACTTTTCCTGAACCGTCTCCATTAGGATTTTCAGCATTTTGACCTACTACTTCGGTTTCAATAACCAAATTGCTCGGTGTAGTTAAATCTCCCAATGAATAGTTATCTTCTTGACAGCCTACAAATAGTGAGGCGATCAAAAGAAAACTCAGTGATAAATATTTAAAATTGTTTTTCATAGTATCTTAATTTGATTGTCTAATATTGTCGATATAAATAACTTCACCCAATCCATCAGTAACGTCGTTGTAACGGAATACCAATTGACGGAAAGAAGTACCTGCAGGAATTCCGGATGCTCCGAAATCAAAAACTAATTCTTCCCATTGGTTAGCAACGGTTGAAGCCACTTTCAATACCTGATTAGGAATACCGCTATCGGCTTGTTCCAATTCTACGTTCAGCATTTTACCAACTTCGGTAGAATATACCAAAACTTTGATTTTATTTCCGTTATCAATGTTGATTGGAACTGAATTTGGTGTTGACATTGGTGTCCAAGTACCACTCCAAAAAGCAGCACCGGTTGGTTTAGTGTATCTCCAAACATTGGCACTAGTGTTAAGTCCGCCTGGGAAAGGATTAGCAACAACAGCTACACCAACACCTCCGAAAGTTCCACCAATTCCATAATTTTGAATTGGACTTTCATACGTGATTGGCAAAGCAAAAGGAGCATAAACAGTTACAGGATAAGTGGCCGTTGTTGTAGCAGCACCTCCACTTAAAGCCGTTACGGTTAAAGTGTAAACGCCGGGAGCATAAGTATGCGCCGGTACAGTAAAAGTTTCCCCTAAAGCACCTGTCATAACAGTAGGCACTTCGTTGGCTCCACCATCACCCCAAGTAACCAACATACCATTAGCATAATTAGCCGTAGCTGTGATGGTTAGGGTTGTTCCGGCAAAAGTTTGCGCCACACTAATATCAGTCGGAGCCACATAGGTAACTTGCAACGGATAAGTATTGGTTGTGCTGTTACCAGCCAAATCATGAGAAACGATAGTTACTGTATAACTTCCTTCAGGATAATTGTGGGTGGTACTTTCTCCGGGATTAAGCGTAATTTCACCATCACTACCGTGACCTAAAGTTACTACCGATTTTGAAACACCTTCCCCTATTGGAGTAACTCTAACAAGTCCTGAATTATCAGTACTAACATCAAAAATTCTATCAAAATTTGCGGCAGTAACTGAATTCAATGATGATACATCTGAGTCAATTCCGTCCGGCGTACTACAACCAGTAAACGCCAACATGGAAAGAACTGCAAAACTTAAAATTATTTTTTTCATATAGATCATTATTAATAATTAGGATTTTGAACTATTTGTGTACCGGCTAGTTCTGAGGCAGGAATAGGCAATACTTCATGCTTGCCGGCAACAAATCCTCTTGAAGCTAAAGCAGTTGGCGCATCTCCCCAACGAACCAAGTCAAACCATCTGTGGCCTTCTCCGGCTAATTCTCTTCTTCTTTCATTTTTGATAGCAGTCATCGATACCGGAACAGAAGGTAATCCTACTCGGCTTCGAACAGCATCCAATAAGGCTTGAGCTCTGGCTCCTGTTCCACCTAAAGCTTCTGCTTCCATCAAATAAGTATCAGCCAAACGGATTGCATAGGTGTTTTGTCTGTAATTCAATACAGCATCACCAGGACCTGAATACACATCAGCTTGTTTAGGCATGAACTTGTTCAAAAAGTAACCGGTATCTTGGTAACCACCAATATAATCAGCATGACCGGCTGTTTTTAATGCATTCAAGTTTAAAACCGTAGCATTTAATCTAGGATCTCCTTGCATGAAAGTGAAAAAATCCTCAGTAAAAACGTTAAAGCTCCATCCGGAAGGAAGATCCGGTGCGAAAGCACTGTTCAAACGCACGTAGCTTCTTGGACCTACCATAATATTTACAGTATTACCTTCATCAGCGTTTCCACCCCAAATTCCCCAGTAAGAACCTTGCGCTGAGTGAGAAACCTCTAATACAGATTCAGAATTGAATTTATTAGAGAAATTCCATAAGTCGTTATAGTTGGCTACCAAACTGTAACCATATTGACTCACACTACCCGGAGTGCCGTTCACTTGAGCGAATTCGGCTGCGGCTTGAGAATTTTTACCTTGGTATAAGTAAACTTTACCTAAAATGGCACGTGCAGCCCCTTGGGTTAAACGACCACCATCTGTATCTGCGTTCACAGTCATTGGCAAATTGTCCATAGAACTTGTGATATCCGACTCAATTTGAGCATACACATCAGCAGGATCTGCTTGTGTTACAGAGTAATATTGTGACGGAGAAAGCGGCTCTAAAATAAGCGGAACGTTTTTAAACATTCTCACCAAATTAAAATAATAATAAGCTCTCAATACTTTGGCTTCAGAAGTAAATCTGGCTTTAGTAGTTTCATCCATCGGAACTCCAGGAAGTTTAACCAACATTAGGTTAGCTCTGTAAATTCCTCTGTAATAATCACTCCAAAAACTTCTCGGAATAGTATTGGTATTGATGGTGTAATTAGAGAAAGATTGAATCCCTGCTCCATCTGAAGAACTACCACCACC
>JBEBBH010000221.1:0-2532 GCA_041158485.1 Bacteroidota bacterium
AGGCTTGATTATCCTTCCTTTGGTGCTGATAGGAAATCTTTTCGGAAATAAAGGAGAATTATTCTACACCCAAGAAAGAGTAGGCCAAAACGGTAAAGTTTTTCGAATCTTGAAATTCAGAACGATGATTAAAAACGCCGAAAAAGCGGGAGCTGTATTTGCCACATCTAATGATTCACGTGTGACGCCACTCGGTAAAATCATGAGGAAATCAAGAATTGACGAATTTCCTCAGTTTTACAATATCTTAAAAGGGGAAATGGCAGTTATCGGTCCAAGACCTGAGCGTCCTGTGTTCGTGAATGAAATTGCCGAAGTGATGCCTTTTTACGAAACACGTCACGTAATTAAACCCGGATTAACCGGTTGGGCGCAAGTCAATTATTCTTATGGTGAAACCATCGACGACAGTTTGATAAAGTTGCAATACGACTTGTATTATATCAAACACCGAAGTTTGTTCCTTGATTTCAACATCTTGTTTAAAACCTTCAGTACGGTTTTATTTTACCGAGGACAATAATTTAAAAGGATTTATTCCGATTATTTTCAGCAGCATATAAAGCATTGACACTATAAACGGCAACATGATGGGTAAATGCGGTTTATTAATCATGACAACCGTGTAAACCAGCAACAAAGCGATACTGACTAAACTTACTTTTCGCAAGCTGTTATTTTTCAAAAATGGCAACAGTATGAACAAAGGCGAAAACAATAAAGCGTTGTAATTCCACAATACTTCCTGATGTTCAGAATACAAGCCAACCAAACAAAGGAACAAGCCTAACAAACCGCAAATGAATAAATAGGTGAGGAATAACCAACGTTTGTTAACCACCAATAGTAGTCCCAAAAATGCGATAATGCCGTAAATACTATTGAAGAAAGAAAATTTAGCCTCAGCTTTCGGCGTTCCTGCTACCAAAGTGTTTTTGCGAATAACCAATGATTTACCATTGATTTTGGATTGGTCTAAACTGTGCAACAATTCTGTCGGCAAAAATAACTGCTCGGCTTTAGCGTCAGTTTTAGCACCAAAAATGATATTAATGCCGAGTTTGTACCAAAAGTAATCTTCGAAATAAGGATAGAGCAATTCGCGGTAACTGATGGTTTTGTCATCTACTTTTTCCAATTTTTTTCCGCCTACATAATTCCCGATTTTTTCGTTGACCATAGTGGTACAATTGCGGTCGATGAATTTATAGGTGTAATAGCGTTCCGAACTGTAAAGATTAGCGCTCAATTCGTCCAGGAGTTTTTGTTTGCCGGCAAGTGGTAAATCCAACGTTTGTTCTATTACTTCTCTGCCGTCGGTTTGGTATTCGTAGATGAATTCTTCTACTGAAGTCACACTCATAAAATACTGCAAATCGCCTTTTACAAACTTTAAGTAGAAGTTTTCCGTTCTGAAATCGAACGTACCATAGTTGAAAACCACGTCGAGTTGGTTCGTTTCATCCTTGATCCGAAGCGCCGTATGTCCGAAAGTAGAGTACAATTGTTCTCCGCGACCACAAGTAAAAACACTGACTTCCGCTTTTTCGGAGAGTTTCGGACTTTGAGAAAAGGCAGTAACGCTGAAGGCGAGTAGGAGTAAGAACCCTATTTTTTGCAACATAAAATTTTTATCTAAAAATACTCAAATCAACTTTAACCGAGAAAATATTGGAATACAAGGCAGCACTTTGGTCGCCCAAATCGGTTAAGGCGTAATCTATTTGGATGCCTTTGTATTTAAAGCCTAAGCCAATGTTAGGTTGGAAATTCACCTTGGTTGAGCCATCCAATTGCTGTACGTTTTGAAAATTGCCCACGCCGGCGCGAAGGAAAACCAAATCAGTATAGCCAAATTCAAAGCCAACTGCCGGATCTATACTCACGGTATCCGAAGCAATGACATCATTGGTTCGGGCAAATTGCATGTTCAAATTGACAGCGGCCAGTAAGGTATAATCGTAGTGGAATTCGAATTTTTTGGCGATACCCAATTGCGCTTTTGGCATAGTAATTTCGGTGCTTTCCGGTAATTCCTGATTTTGTCCGGCAACGGCATCTTGTATGTCTTGGTATTTGTCTTCGTCTATCGCCCAAACGTTGTAAGTAGTGGTAATATCGCGTAACATTAAGCCGAAGTGCCAATCATTTCTGTCGAATTGCAAGCCAACATCAAATCCAAATCCCCAAGAATTGGCAAAATCGCCAATCACACGCCGAATCACTTTCGCATTCACACCGTATTGAAAACCCTCGAGTTTCATTTGGCGCGCATAGGAAAAGGTCAATCCATAATCGGCGGTTGAGAAAAGACTGATGCGATTGTAATCGATATTGCCTTCGCTGTCGATTAATTGGGTCGTATTGAGAATGTCATCGACCCCAAAACGAATTAAGGAAACACCCCAAGCACTGCGGTCATCTATTTTTTTGGCGTAAGCGGCATAATCGTATTGGGCAATGTTGGATTATTATCTGTAGTGCATCTTATGATCTTCTGTGTCTTCATTTTTTATTTTTTGGGGTTTATTT
>JBEBBH010000222.1:0-8344 GCA_041158485.1 Bacteroidota bacterium
TAAAACCGCAGCTTCTATCTTTTTAATCAGTCGCACTATTGGCTCAGCGTTCCGATTGTATTTGGTGGTGATTGTATTGCAACGCTATGTTTTTGATGCGTTTGAGGTTCCGTTTGCCTTGACAGTGTTGATTTCTTTAGGATTGATTTTCGCTTACACCTACCGCGGCGGGTTGAAAACGATTATCATTACCGATACCCTACAAACGTTTTTCTTAGTCTCTTCGGTGTTTTTGACGATTATTTTTATTTGTCAAAGTTTAGACTTATCGTTACTTCAGGCTTTTGAAACGGTAAAAGAAAGCAACTATTCCAAAATTTTCTTTTTCGAAGATTATTTGAAAGGCAATTATTTTTGGAAACAAGTGCTTGGCGGCATCTTTGTAACGATTGCAATGGTTGGTTTGGACCAGGATTTAATGCAGAAAAACCTCAGCTGTAAAAACATAGGCGAAGCCCAAAAAAACATGTTCACTTTCACCGGGATTTTTGTACTGATTAATATTTTCTTTTTGAGCGTTGGTGCCTTGTTGTACTTGTATGCCGAGAAAAACGGTATCGCCGTTCCGATGGTTGATGGCGTAGCACGCACCGATTTATTATTCCCTGAAATTGCGTTCAATCATTTAACGATAGTACCGGCCGTAGTGTTTTTATTGGGCTTAACCGCAGCAACTTTTGCCACAACTGACAGCGCCTTAACTGCTTTAACCACCTCATTTTGTGTAGACTTTTTAGGGATGGACAAAGCCGAAAACCAAAACAAATCCAATGTGGTTAGAACACGTCATTTGGTGCATTTGGGCTTTTCGTTTTTGATGTTTTTGGTGATTGTTTTCTTTAATGCGGTCAATGATGCCTCGGTGGTGAAAATGATTTTCAAAATTGCGTCTTATACTTATGGTCCGTTATTAGGATTATATGCCTTTGGTTTGTTTGTCAAAACCAAAACAGTACACGACAAATTAGTACCGATAGTTTGTATAGCAGCACCGGCCATTTGTTTCTTTATCAGCAAATACTCGGCAGAATTACTAGGTAATTATGTGTTGGACAACGAGCTGATTATCGTGAACGGATTGATCACATTTATCGGATTGTGGCTGATTAGCAAACCGGCAACGGAAAATACCCGATACTAAAACGGATGGCTGTTTAGCCCTGAATCCTTCGGCAGTCGCTTCGCTCGTGTGAAGCTTGCTACTGCGTAGCGCGAAAAGCAGGAATACGGATTCCAAAGGAGCCCGAACCATTGCTTCGCCAATTCATTTCACTCGTGCCGCTTCACCTTTTCGCTTCAATCATAGCGTTGCTGTCCCTCGACTGCGCTCGGGATAACATTTACTAATACTGATTGGTAGCCAATAACACCAATGTACATGCGACTTCTACCTTAATACCGTTACCTTGCAGCAATTGGTAAAACTCAGGATTTTCGGTACCTGGATTGAAGATAACACGTTTGGGTTTGGTCTCGATGATGTAGTTGTAATAATCGCGTTGGCGTAACGGATTGAGGTACAACGTTACGGTATCGATATTCTTCAAAGGAATGGTTTTGGTATGAATTTTTACACCGGTCACTTCACCGGTTTTTTGTCCGATGGCCAGAACAGCATGGCCTTTTTCAGTCAGTTTTTCAATGGCTTTGTAAGCGTAGCGCTCCGGATTGGTACTGGCGCCGAGTACGAGTGTTTTCTTATTTTTCATCGTGTAAATTTAAGCAATATTGTCGTTCCCTTAACACTTGCACTATTTCTTTACTTATCTTTGTGGCGATGCAAACATTATAGTCATGGAAATCTTTTTGAATACTTTTTTTGTATTGTTGGGTGCTTTATTTTCGGTTTTGAACCCGATAGGTGTGATTCCGTTTTTTGTGGGTTTGACCCAAGACTACGAGAAAGCCGAACGCTCTCGAGTATCGCTGATGACCGCCGTTAACGTTTGTATTATTTTATTGATTTCCTTTTTTGTGGGCGAATACGTGCTGAGTTTCTTCGGTATTACAATTTCGGCCTTGCGCATTGCCGGTGGTATTTTGATTGCCAGCTCCGGATTTGGATTACTAAACGCCAATCCGAAAAAACGAAAAGGAATCAGCAAAGAAGTAGAAGAAGATTTGCAACACCGAAGCTCCATTTCGTTAACACCTTTGGCTATGCCGATGTTGGCCGGTCCGGGCTCGATTTCGTTGTTGATTGCTTTTAACCAAGACCACCATTCTACACCTGAAATTTTATCTTCGGTCTTCTCGATTGTTATTGTATCATTGTTGATTTTTTTGATTTTGAGAAGCGCTCATTATTTAGCCAAATACCTCGGTGCTTCTGGGATTGTGGCGATTTCCAGAATTGTTGGCTTCCTCACGGTAGCTATAGGAATTCAGTACATTATTAGTGCCGTTTTGAGTATCATCAGAGGAATATGATGAATTGTGAATGATGAATTGTGAATGATGAATTATAACTAAAAAGCCCAAAATCGATTTGTTTTTGGGCTTTTTAGTTAAGTACTATTTTGAATTAGGCTTTCGGTAGGAAAATTTCAGCCATCATACAACGCGCACTACCGCCACCACAAGCTTCGATAGTGTCTAAACTGGAATGTATGATTTCCACATGGGCTTCTAATTGTGACAATTGCTTTTTAGTTAGGCTTTTATAGGCCGACTCGCTCATCACCAAATATCTTTTATCGTCTTTGCCTTTGACTTCTAACATGTTTCCGGCAAAATTATTGACTTGCTCTTCGGTGATTAAAACGACTTCTTTATCGTCGCCGCGTAGGCTGTCTAACACCATTTTGCGTTCTTTTTTGTCGTCGATACAATCGGCACAAATAACGGCAAAAGTATCGCCTAAGGTCAACATTACGTTGGTATGATAGATTTGTTTTCTTTCACCGTTAACGGTTTGAAAGGCTTCAAAAATAACGGGCGTGAATTCGAAATCCTCGCAAAATTCAATCATCAATTCCTCATCAGCACGAGGCGAAAGTGCGCAATAGGCTTTCCCGTTTTCACGGTCTAACAACAAACTTCCGGTACCTTCGAGAAACACATTATCTTCTTCGGCCAAGGTATAATCCATAATTTCGTTAATCACAAAACCTTCTTCTTCTAAAATATCCAAGATATCTTCTCGGCGCTCGGCACGGCGGTTTTCGGCAAACATCGGATACAACACTACATCGCCGTTTTCGTGAAAGGAAATCCAGTTGTTCGGGAAAATGCTGTCGGGTGTATTCGGTTCTAAAGTGTCTTCGACTACAATCACCTGCACGCCGGCTTTTCTTAATTTGGCGACAAAAGCATCAAATTCGGCTTGCGCTTTAGCGTTTACGGTTTCAGGCAATAAACCATCGAGTACTTTTTGGTAATAATTGTTAACCGCTGTTTGTTCGTTCATACGAAACGCCACCGGGCGAATCATGAGTATGGCGTTGGTTGTTTGTTTCATTTTGTTTGTTGTATGTTCTATGTTATGAGTTGTAGGTTTTATTTTGGTTGTAATTAGGTTTTCCAATTTTGTTCGACATATTTTATAAAACTAAATATCTTGGCGCTTAACCCTTTATATCTTTCAATAAGATTTTTTATATCATCTATTACATTGTTGTATAAGTACTCTATTTTTTCCAAATGATTAACCGTTTCTAGACAGCTTGACCATGAAAAAGTTAGAAATCTGACAAACTCTGCTTTATAGGCCTTTCTCCCGTATCCTTCAACAATGTTGGTTACAACGCTATCTGAAGACCTACGCAATTGACTGCCCAACTCATATAATTCGTATTTGGGAAGTTTCAAAGAAACAGAATGAACCTGATAAAATAGCTCCAAGCTCATATTGTAAATATCTAAATCTTTATAACTACTCATAAACTCATTTAACTTACAACATAAAACTTACAACCTACAACAAAAACTAATCTCTGATTAACGGTAAAGTCGAGCATCTCAGTAAGCCTTCTTGCTTGGCAATTTCTGCATATGGGATTTCTTCCACTATGAAGTCGTTTTTGCGCAGCCATTGGTTGAGTCGGGTAAAATTACGTTCTGAAACCACTACGTTTTTATCGATAGAAAACACATTGGAATTCATGTGGTACATTTCGTCACGAGTGATATGGAATAAGTTTTCTTTACCAAATAATTTCACCAAAAAAACATAATCCGATTCCTCACGGAAACCGCTTTTGTAAATGATGCCTTTGTTTTTGCCAACCGGTTGGAAACAACAATCCAAGTGCAAGGCATTATCGCGCGCTTCGAGTTTGGATTTCACCAAATCAAATTCTTTGACTTTTTTATGCGGAAATAATGCTTTGATGTAATTCACGCCCTGCATATTGGTTCTGGCCGTAATGTAGTCTTTGTAATCAGAGCCTTTGTACGTTCCGATGAAGATGTAATCGTTCCACAACATCACATCGCCGCCTTCAATATGGACTTCCTCCGGTGGGCGAACCACTTTTTTTGGATCCATCTGGTCGATGACGTACTGAATGGCATCGAGTTCGCGTTCTCTGTCGGGTAAAATATTGGCTTTTATAAACACATCGTCTATTACAAAACCGATATCGCGGGTAAAAATCTGGTTGTAGTTTTCAATCATTTTCGGGCGAAAAACCTGTACGTCATATTTTTGAAATACTTGGTTAAACGCCTCCATTTCTTTGACCATATCGACCTCTACGGGATAAGTCCCGGCCAAGATGTGTTCTAAAGATTTTGGATCGTAAGCTTCTTCTACGGTTGGCGTCGGGCCGTTGTTTTCGGCAGAACCCAGCACCACTGCCCTGAGTCGGGAAGTTTCATTTTTTACATTTAAGGCTAACATAAATTAGTTTTGGTAATGGACAAATATAACAAAGCTTCTCGGTTAGGAGAAGCTTTGTTTAAAAGTATTTGGACAATTGACTAATTCTTGATGAGTTTCTCGGTGTGGATTCTACCATCTTCAGAGGTAATGTTGATAATGTACACACCATTGGCGTAACCACTGACATCCAAACGGGTTTTATCGGTTAATTCGATAGGGCGATCTAAAACCACTTTGCCGTCTATAGAAGTGATGTTGACTTTATTAAACTGAGCGTCTTTCATCACAATCTCGATAGTGCTGCTGGACGGATTCGGAATAATGGCAAAGCCGTAAGCCAATTTTACCAGATTAACATTGGTATCATAAGCCGAAACTATGGTTTTAGCTTCTTTTACCTCAGCCGGTTTGTACACAAAATTATCGGTACAACCTTCAGGATAAGCTGCAAATTGAGATCCCGAAACCGCTTCAAAGCCCGGATTGAGTTCTACATAGTTGGTCGCATGATACACTACTCCGTTGCCGGTAGTGTTATCCCCAACCGAAACGATATTGGCCGCTTTAATCCAATCGGAGCGTTCTCTTTCTTTCACCGCCGGAGCCGCTAAGTTATTGTGGTCATCGGCTGGAGAAACTAAGGTTAATGTGGGTTGACAACAATTGTTAAAAGTTACATCCGGACCTACATTGGCTGAGCTATCCGAGATATCGTATACAAAAGTTCCGGCCGGACAAATTACGTTGAAAGTAGCATTCACTTCAAACTCAAAATCACCGCTAGGCGCTACCCCAAACTGACTTGGCGGTATGGTAAAACAAAACGTACTTGATGTTAGTTGCGAAGGCGCAGCAATTGTTGAAACCACAGCTCCGTTTTGCATAATGTTAAGCGACATTGTATTTAAAGAAGCATTAACCGGTGGTTGGTAAGTCCCGCAAACCTGAATTGGTGTAGTACCGCTCATATCCGGACAGTTAATTTCTGTCGGGTTGGTATTCAAGGCTCCCAATTGTGGCACAGCGCAAGTCAAACCACAAATGTTATCGATATAAACCGTTCCGAAATGCGCTGAAGGTTGACAGTCGCTGATGGTAAATTCTATTCTTCCGGGTTGGTTTAAAATTTCGCCTACATTCAATCGAGCACAAATCCAACCGGTGTATAAAACACGACGGTTATTGTTTACGATTAATCGGTTGAACAAACAGTTGTCGGGATTAGCAATGATACAAATCTCATCAACTATATTATTGTTTTGATCGTAAACTCTGACTCTGAAAAACGGCTGAATAGGCTGACCGTGAGCCGGTTTGTTGTCCATTATCAACGAAAAATTAAAATCAATTGTAGGTTGGTCTATAGAAGTAAAAGTACGCGACATGGTGGTAATATCCGAAGAACCAAATCCGCCGGCATTGTTCAATTTAATACATTTAGAAACACCATTTCCGTTTAAGGTTGGCACATTTACTCCTAATCCGGCCAAAGTTGGGTCGAAGATTTGGTAACCCGGACTTCCGCTGTCGATTAAAGTAATCGTAGAACCGAAATTGTTGGTAGTTGGCGTAACCATATTGGAAGCCGTTGGTGTAGTTGGTGTGGCACAAGAGAGAAAGAAAGCTTCTCCTGAATCCGGTTGCGGATAAGCATCAGACCAAAAAGTATAACCGGCAGTGTTGTTTTCGAAGTCGCCATTCACACAAGTTTGCATAATAGTTGGTGATGGTTTTTTGGCGATGTACAATTCTTTTTTATCCGGATTTTGAACAAAAAACAACTTTCTCAGTTCGTAAATTTTGGCATTGGCAATAGCTCTTTGCAATTCTTCGTCTGAGAATTCCTCTTCTTCACGCAAGTGTTGGATCACTTCGTTAGTAATTTCTTTAGACAAACGATAGTTTTTAAAGTTATCGTTGATGAAACTCACGATTTCTTTTTCGATTTGATTCGATTCTTCGATTCTTCGATTTTCATCAGCCAGATACTGATCGAGCTGGGCAGAAGCCTTCCCCGAACACAGCAGCAAGATACTGATAAACGCTATTTTACAGATCTTAACCATAACTATTTCGTTTTATCAATCAAGGCTTGAATTTGCATTTTCAAAGCTTCTAATTCTTTCGAGTTTTTCTCTAAAGCTTTGGCTTGCTCGGCTATTTTTTTATCTTGGTCGATGATGTACAAAGTAAGTTCTTCAATTTTCTCCATTTGTTTGGACTGCATTTGCACTACATCTATACCGTCTTTGGCTAATTGCTCTGCAGAATCAATTCCAGGTAAATGTTTGTTGGTTTTTACAAAGGCTTCTACTTCGTTCAACGGCATAAGCTTGTAGTCGTTGGCAAACACATAATCCGCCCAATTGGCTGAACTTCTTAAAGCCACTTTTACTTTTTCGGTTAAAATACCGCCTTCTACAAATAATCGGTAATTTCCGGTAGCATTCGGATAAACCGCAGTTGACCCTAAATATATTTTACCGTTTGAAGTACTGTTGGCAGTGCTGAACCAGATATTGCTGTTGTTCATGTCTACTACTCTGTTTCCGCTTATTGTAGTGGCTTGATTAATGATACCGTTGTTAGCGTAAAGACTGGTATCGTTGGCACTTACAGTAAAAGGATTGGCTGTAGTTCCTGTTCCGGTAACCGTAACATTGGTTCCGGCTACTACACTGGTTGTTGGCAAATTGAAAGAACCGCCGCCGTTGGATAAAGTGATGGTATTTCCTGATTGTGACAAGGTTTGCGGTGATTGAGCCGGTAAAGTCACACTATTTCCGTTGGAGATTGACAATACATTTCCTGTTAAGGTTAATGATTGCGCATCAGTATCGGTGAAAGTTGGCAAAGTAACGCTATTCCCATTTGAAATAGACAATACATTTCCGCTTAAGGCCAATGACTGCGCATCGGTATCTGTATCAGTGAAAGTTGGCAAAGTAAATGAACCACCACCGTTAGAAAGGGTAATTACATTTCCTGATTGTGATAAAGTTTGAGTAATACGCGGTGGTAAATTTACCGGGGTACTGGCTACTCCGTTTACCGTTGTAATCAACTGATTGCTTGTATTAATGGTATTAGAAATAGAATTAACGATAGGCGCTGAAGCCAAAATATTATTCACATTAGTAGTCATAATATTGGCGCTGGAAGACATTACATTGCTTCCTGTAGCGCCCGGTAAGTTTTGTAAAACCACATCTCCGTTTTCGTTTACTGTTAAAAACTTGGTAGTTATTAAAGAAGAGGTAGGATTGAAGTTGCTGGTTAAATTGGTAAAACGCAACCCAGAGAATCCGTTTCTGCCGTGTTTGATTTCGACTTTATTACCCGGAGCCGAAGTTCCGATTCCAACACTTCCTTCAACCAACATTCCGTTTAAAGGCGCAATGATGGCATTGGTATCCATAGTATTAGATCTTGGCACAAAGCTTCTTCCGATAACTACACCTCCATTTACATCTAATCTGTTGGCAGGAATAATGTTGTTTCCTAAACCCAATCCGGTGT
>JBEBBH010000223.1:0-7284 GCA_041158485.1 Bacteroidota bacterium
ATCCGAAGATTGTTGAAAAAGGCTATTCAAGAATTCCAATATTTCGCGAAAATATCGATCACATCGAAGGCGTTTTGTTTGTGAAAGATTTGATTCCGCATATTCATAAAAAAGAATTCAATTGGAATTCGTTGTTGCGTGAACCGTTTTTTGTACCCGAAAATAAAAAGCTAGACGATTTGCTCAAAGATTTTCAAAGCATGAAAAGCCATTTGGCGATAGTGGTTGACGAATACGGCGGTACTTCAGGTTTGGTTTCTTTAGAAGATGTGATTGAGGAAATTGTGGGCGATATTTCGGATGAGTTTGATGATGAAAACATCAGTTATTCGCAAATTGATGAGAAGAATTTTCTGTTTGAAGGCAAAATCAACCTCAAAGATTTTTATCGTATTGTCAATGTTGATGAAGAAGCTTTTGAAGATCGAAAAGGAGAAGCCGAAACCTTGGCCGGATTTATCTTAGAACTCTTGGGTAATTTCCCGAAGAAAGGTCAAAAAATCTACTTTTCTAATGTGACTTTCACCGTAGAAGTAGTGGATAAAAAAAGAGTGAAACAATTAAAAGTAACTTTGGAATAAAGTAAGATGAGCAAAAAAGTAATAGGGTTTTTAGTGGTATTGTTGCTGTTTGCATTTACCGGATGTAAAGATGAAGTATTGCCCAAACCGGCCGGACAATTGCGTTTGGATTATGAGGTGGCTAAGTACGCTACCTTCAGTAATCCGTGTCCGTTTACGTTTGAAATGAATGGAAAAGCCAAGATAAAAGCGACCCAAAATTGCGAGTTTACTATCCATTACCCGAAGATGAAGGCGACGATTTATTTAACCTACAAAACGGTAAACAACGATATCGAAAAATTGTTGCGCGATGCTCAAAAGTTGACCTACGAACACGTTATCAAAGCCGATGATATTTTAGAGCAGCCGTTCATCAATAACGATAAAAAAGTATACGGTATGTTTTATCGCGTGAGTGGTAATGCCGCGACCAATGCGCAGTTTTATGCTACCGACAGTATCAAACACTTTGTTACCGGTTCGGTGTATTTTTATGCCAAACCCAATTTTGATTCGATTATGCCGGCCGCTGATTATATTCGAAACGACATGCAGCATTTGATTGAATCTATTCAATGGAAATAAGGTAGTACGGAGTGATACTAAATAAAAAAAGGAACTCTCAAGAGCTCCTTCTTCATTAACTGAAATTTGTTTGTATTATTTTTTGACTACTTTATAAGTGTTACCGTCGGCAGCTCCTTCTACAGTGGCATATAGTTTTTCCGGAGTTAATACGGCAGCATCAAATTCTACAGTCGCTTCTTTTTTGTCAAAGTCAACCGTGGCTTTTTGCACACCATCCATATCGGCTAATTTTTTTTCAATGGTTTTTGCACAACCCATAGCGCAGGTCATTCCTTCTATTTTAAAACTGGCTGTTTCCGGTTTTGCAGCTACAGCTTTTGTTTTTTCGGTAGTAGCGGTAACTTCGGTTTCGTTTTCAGCAGCGGGTTTGCTTGCCGTGTCTTTACAGCTGAAACACAAAGATGAAACAATGCCTAAGGTTACTAAAGATTTGGTGAAATTCATGGTATTCTTAATTTTTAATTGTAATTGCTTGTTTGAGAGACAAAAATAAATAAAAATTAAAGTTATTATTCTTAAAATAATTACAAAATTTGAAATCGAAAATTTGCGTATGAAAGCAACACAAACAAAATGGCTTATTTTAATCGTGCTGGCCTTAATTTGGGGGAGTTCGTTTATATTGATTAAAAAGGGATTGGTAGGATTGAGTCCGTTCCAACTGGGTTCCTTGCGCATAGTGTTTTGCGCCTTGTTTTTGTTAGTAATCGGATTTAAAAGTTTAGCAACTATTCCGCTACACAAGTGGAAATTTATTGCCCTAACCTCGCTTTTCGGGACTTTTATCCCAGCTTACCTTTTTGCCATTGCGCAAACGCAAATCAGCAGTTCGGTGAGTTCGATACTCAATTCACTTACACCTTTGAATACTTTAATATTAGGCGCAGTAGTTTTCGGTCTCGACTTTAAACGAACGCAAATCATTGGCGTGCTTGTTGGTTTTGCCGGAACGATGTTACTCATTTTAAACGGAGCTGCACACCATCCGAATCAGAATTATTGGTACACGATTTTAGTGTTGATTGCCTCCATGTGTTATGCTACGAATGTCAATTTGATCAAAAGATATTTATCCGATTTGAAGCCTTTAACCATTACTACAGGGAATTTTTTGGTGATGTTACTTCCGGCTTTAGCCATTTTGTTTTTTACTGATTTTACCACAAAAATGCAATTGGCTCCGGTAAAAGAAGCGATGATTTACATTGCTATTTTGGGCATCATAGGAACCGGAATTGCCAATGTACTATTTTATAAATTGATCCAAATTTCGTCTCCGGTTTTTGCCACATCCGTTACGTATTTGATTCCGGTTGTCGCTTTCTTTTGGGGATTGTTGGACAATGAAATGTTAACACCGGTACAGTTTGTTGGTGCTTTTGTAGTGTTGGTTGGTGTTTATTTGTCGAGCAAAAAATAACGTTGAAATAACTGCATAACGACATAGGCTTTGAAGTTTACTCAAAATTAGGTTTCGCTTTTTATTATGAGATTGTAACACAAAGGCATAAATAATTCCAATGTCTCTTTGTGGTTCAAACAAAAAAAAGACCGCTATTGCTAACGGTCTTTTCTCAATTTATATCAATTTCAATTATTGAAAATCGGCATCATTCACCCCTTCGTTAACTTTAACTTCTGACATTTTGATGTCTAATTCAAAGCCAACATTCATGATTTGGTTGAAAGGAAGTTTAACCCCTTTTACATCTCTGTAATCACCAAAAGTTGTCATTTGAGTCACTTTTTGACCACCTTGTTCACTAGTAGAAGCTTCGGCAATTTTCAAGCCTGATTTTACATCGAAGTAGTAAGTTGTATCGCCGTCAACAACAGTGTACGCATCGCTTCCGTTCATTGGTTCGATACCGCTTAGCGTTACTCCGGCTTTAGTAGCTAATAAAGTTTCGCTAAACAACACAGCGCTTTCTTTCATTTCAGCTAATTCTTTGCCTTCCATTACTTTTTTCTGTCCTTGTTGCGCAGCATAAGCTGTATTTCCGTTTACTACTTGTTTCATTAAAGAACCCATTCCGGCCATTGATAATTCTTCAGCAAATCTACCTTTAGAATCGATTTTTGAAGTGTAAGTTAATGGCATTGGTGCTTGAGGAATTTTAGCAGAACCTAAATATGCAATTGATTTTACAGTTTTGATGGCTTTGTCACCTCCAATAGCATTGATGTAATTGTCGATTACCGTTTTTACCGTTACACCGGCAGGAATCGCTTTTTTCATAGCCGGTTTTTCGGTTGGATTACCGAATTTGTCAAAGAAGAAAATCGGAATTTTCAAACTTTCTAATCCCGGTAAAACTTCAGCGGCTTTTCCTACTACTAAGATTCTTAAATTATCCGCTAAGAAGTATTTATTTACTACTCTCATAACATCGTCCGGCGTAACGGCATTGATGTTTTTGATATAGTTTTCATAGAAATCAGCCGGAAGACCTTCTGTTTCGATGTTTAAAGCATAACGGGCAACTGTAGATGGTTTTTCTACTTGCATTACGAAACGACCGATGTAACCTGCTTTTACGTTGTTTAACGCTTCTTCAGAAACTTTCTCAGTTCTGATTCGGTTTAATTCGTATAAAGATTGAGTGATGGCACTGTCAGTTACTGCATTTCTTACTTGAGTGTTAGCTCTGAATTGGCTGTACATGTTTTTATCGAAACCAACACTAGAGCGTGCGCCGTATGTCCAACCGTGTTTCTCTCTCAAGTTCATGTTCAAGTAGCTGTTAAAATCGCCACCAAAAACTTGATTCGCTAAAATTACAGGGAAGAAATCGGCATCGCCCATTTTCAAGTTTACCGTATTGAAAAGAGTGATTTCCGACTGCACTGCGTTCGGCATATCTACAAAATTGATTTGTGAATACTGAACGTTGGTTGGATTAGAGTAAGTTAATCTTGGTGCGGTAGCTTTTACCCATGAACCGAATAATTTCTCCACTAATTTTTTAACTTCTTTGGTTTTAACATCACCAACTACCACTAAGTAAGCTCTTTCCGGAACAAAGTATGTGCTGTAATTGGTTTTAACATCGGCTAAAGAAACGTTATTGATGGTTTCTTCCGATAGGTATTCACCCGCAGGGTGGTTTTTGCCGTAAGCTAATACTCTTTCTACTCTTCCGGCTACTGCAGGAACACTTTTCTCTTGTGTTTTTAAGCCTTCGATTAGTTTTTCTTTTTCTTTATCGAATTCATCTTGCGTGAAGTTAGGCATCAAAGCACCTTCGGCCATCAATTCTAAAATTCTTTTGGAATGTTTAGACAAACCGCTGGCAGAAGCGCCCGATGAGAAAAAGTTAATGTTAGCGCCTAAGAAATCGATTTCTTCGTTAAAAGCATCTTTCGATGTTTTGGTAGAACCGTTTCCGATTAAGCTGCTCGTTAAATCGTCAACTCCTTTTTTGTTACCTTCAGCATACGGAGTGTTATCGATAGATAAGTTGAAAGATACACGAGGTAATTTATGGTTTTCAACCACTAAAACTTTCAAACCGTTTGGTAAAGAAAAAGTTTCCGGTTTTTTGATGTTGATAGTTGGTGCCGGACCCGGTTTTGGTTGGGTTCTGTCTTGTGCTTGCATAGTTAAGGTTAAAAACAAGCTTGATAATACTATAATTGTTTTTTTCATGATACTTTGAGTCTTAGTTTTGAGCTTTGTCTTTGGCCGGTACATAATCCAAAATCAAACGTTGATTCGGGTTCAAGTATTTTTTAGCGATATCTCTGATTTCTTCACGAGTGATAGAACGGAAGATTTCGATTTCGGTGTTGATTAAGTTTACATCTCCATATAAAAGATAGAAAGTAGCTAAGTTTTCGGCTACACCTTCTACGCTGGCATTGCTGTCAACATAGTTGCTTTCGTAGATGTTTTGCAATTTTTGAAAATCTTTCTCAGAAATCAATTCGTTTTGCATTTTTACAATTTCCTCATCGATTTCTCTGATCAAGTCGGCCGAAGTGTTTTCACCTTGCGGCATTCCGTATAAAATGTACTGACCGTAATCTTCTTGGGTATAGTTGAAGGCACCTACTTGTAAGGCCATCTTTTTATCGTCTACAATTTTTTTGTATAATTTAGAACTTTTACCGTTGCTTAAATAAGTAGAAATCATGTCTAATACTCTGGCGTCACGGGTTTTCATCGATGGCGTTCTGTAAGCGGCTACCACCATTTCCTTTTGGATGTTAGGGTCTTCATAACGTGCTTTGATAGGCTCGTTGATAGGCGCTTCAACAAAAGTTTCTTTTTTGATTTCAACACCTCTTGGAATTGGGCCGAAATATTTTTCAATCCAAGCTTTAGTTTGTGCCATATCAATTTGACCGGCTACTACTAAAACAGCGTTATTTGGGGTGTAGAATTTTTTATTGAACGCTTGGAATTCCTCTAAAGTGGCAGCGTCTAAGTGAGCCATTGAACCAATCGGAGCCCAACGGTACGGGTGATTTTTGAACATGTTTTTCTTTACCTCGGCAATCAATTGACCGTAAGGTTGGTTGTCAACACGCAATCTTTTTTCTTCTTTAACTACTTCGTTTTGAGTATCAACACCAATTTGGTTGATAACAGGATGCATTAATCGCTCAGATTCCATCCACAATCCTAACTCGGTATTGTTAGAAGGGAAAACTTCAAAGTAGTAGGTTCTGTCTTCTGAAGTATTGGCGTTATTCGTTCCTCCGTTAGAAGTTACAATCTTGAACCATTCACCTCTTTTGATGTTTTCAGTGCCTTCAAATAATAGATGCTCAAAGAAGTGAGCAAATCCTGTTCTTTCCGGATTCTCATCTTTAGAACCTACGTGGTACATTACCGAAGTAATCACCACCGGTGCAGATGGATCGTTGTGTAAAATAACATGCAAACCATTCGGTAAATCGTACTCTTCAAAAGCTACCTTTTGAGCATGTGCTGTTCCTCCAAGCATAAGCAATGAACTTAAAGCAATTAATGATTTTTTCATAAAAAATTGAAATTTTTTCGTTGATTGTTCAGTTAGTTAACTAACCTTTAAATTTGTTACACAAAAGTACTTTTTTTTATCTAAAAATGTGATAACCCGCACAATTATATTGTTTTGGCTAAGAGGCTGTTGCTAAGATTTGAAAAAAATACTTTACAAGGTTGCGTGTAAAAGAAATAGTTGTATATTTGCGCACTTAAAAATTAACTAAACATTATTGTTATGTACGCAATCGTAGAGATAGCAGGGCAACAATTTAAAGTAAGCAAAGACCAAAAAGTTTTTGTTCACCGTTTGGCTACAGAAGAAGGATCAAAAGTTTCTTTTGATAAAGTTCTTTTGTTAGACGACAATGGTAACATCACTTTAGGCGCCCCAGCTATAGAAGGTGCTTCAGTAGAAGCCAAAGTGTTACAACACTTAAAAGGAGACAAAGTAATCGTTTTCAAAAAGAAAAGAAGAAAAGGTTACAAAAAAAGAAACGGACACAGACAGTCGTTGACTCAAATCGTAATTGAGGGAATCAACGGAAGTGCTGCTCCAAAAAAGAAAGCAGCAAAAAAAGCTGAAGCTACAGAAGAATAATTAACATTTAAAAACTAAAACGTCATGGCTCACAAGAAAGGTGTCGGTAGTTCTAAGAATGGTAGAGAATCAGAATCGAAACGTTTAGGCGTTAAGATTTATGGTGGTCAAGCTGCAATTGCTGGTAATATCATCGTTAGACAAAGAGGTTCTAAACACAACCCTGGAGAAAATGTTTACATGGGTAAAGATCATACTTTACATGCCAAGGTTGACGGGATTGTAAAATTCCAGAAAAAAGGAGATAACAAATCATTTGTATCTATCCTTCCGTTCGAAGCATAAGAACAAACTCTTATCAAAATACAAAACCCGTTCAGCAATGAGCGGGTTTTTTTATTTTCTTGTCGCACAGATTTGTCCGCAATTACTTAATCGCATGATTTTTTTTGTACGAAGCTACAGCAAGAATGGCAAGAATGTAAATTATTGCGTTAGACTTGTTGCAAATATTTTCAAAAACCACTTTCCTTTTTTAATATTTGCCTAATTTTAGCCAAAGCAAATTGCCCCAAAACAGTCTGAAAATTGTAAAAACGATTTGTATTATTTATGTATTT
>JBEBBH010000224.1:0-6473 GCA_041158485.1 Bacteroidota bacterium
ATCATCGTCCAACATTCATCGGAGATATACACTTGCTGTGTTAAATTGTGCTCAAACTCTTGGTCGATATGGCGAATGATGAGGTTTTGGTATTCTTCTTTATTAGTACTTAACGGCGCCACACGAATCAGCAATTTAGAAGGATTGATGCGTTCCAAAAATAAAGCCATGCGTTCATAAGCCTGCAGTCGCAATGGCAACGCTTGTTTTTGATTTTCTCTTTGCAACAACCAACGACGGGTATGCTGTTGGTCTTTGAAATAACTGTCAAACAAATAATACGCCACACCACCGGTTACCAGTGATGGCACAGTGTACATCATTAACTCGAGTATTTTATCTGCATTCATAGAATTAATTGCTAAAAAATTGTTGACAAATATAATAGAAATACGCCATAATCTGTATTGCAATTCAGCATAAGTAACCTTAAATTTGTCCGAAACGATTTTAAAACTCAGCGACTCAGCAACTCAGTATCTTAGCCACTTTTTAGAAAATGCAACAATATATTTCCCAACTCAACGAAGCCCAACAAGCACCGGTTTTTCAAAAAGACGGTCCGATGATTATTATTGCCGGCGCCGGTTCGGGGAAAACACGAGTACTTACGGTGCGTATTTCTTATTTGATGAGTTTAGGCGTGGATGCGTTTAACATTTTGGCTTTGACGTTTACCAACAAAGCGGCGCGCGAAATGAAAAAGCGTATTGCCGATATCGTTGGGAATAACGAAGCCAAGAACCTTTGGATGGGAACATTTCACTCGGTTTTTGCCAAGATTTTGCGTATCGAAGCAGAGAAACTCGGCTATCCGTCCAACTTTACCATTTATGATACGCAAGACAGTGTGCGCTTGATTTCGGCCATCATCAAAGAAATGCAGTTGGACAAGGATATTTACAAACCCAAACAGGTTTACAGTCGAATATCATCGTACAAAAACTCGCTAATTACTGTAAAAGCGTATTTCAATAATCCCGAGTTGATGGAGGCTGATGCGATGAGCAAAAAACCACGCATGGGTGAAATTTATCAAAATTATGTAGAGCGTTGTTTCAAAAGCGGCGCGATGGATTTTGACGATTTATTACTTAAGACCAACGAATTGCTCAATCGTTTTCCGGATGTTTTGGCCAAGTATCAAGACCGTTTTCGCTATATTTTGGTGGATGAGTACCAAGATACCAACCACTCGCAATACTTGATTGTTCGCGCTTTGTCCGACAGGTTCCAAAATATTTGTGTGGTAGGTGATGACGCGCAGAGTATTTATGCGTTTCGAGGTGCTAACATCAATAACATTCTCAATTTCCAGAAAGATTACGATAACGTAAAAACCTATCGATTGGAGCAAAACTACCGTTCGACCAAAAACATAGTAGAAGCTGCCAATTCGATTATCGATAAAAACAAAACCAAACTCGACAAAGTGGTTTGGACAGCCAACGATTTCGGTCCGAAGATTAAAGTCCACCGCAGTTTAACCGATGGGGAAGAAGGCCGATTTGTAGCCGGAGAGATATTCGAGCAAAAAATGCGCAACCAACTCATGAACGGTCAGTTTGCCATTTTGTACCGAACCAATGCGCAATCCCGAGCCATGGAAGATGCTTTGCGCAAGCGCGACATACCGTATCGCATTTACGGAGGTTTGTCTTTCTACCAGCGCAAAGAAATCAAAGACGTGCTGAGTTACCTTCGTTTGGTTATCAATCCGAAAGACGAGGAAGCTTTGGTGCGTGTTATCAATTATCCGGCGCGCGGTATTGGAGATACTACGGTTGAAAAATTAACGGTTGCAGCCAATCATTACAAGCGTTCTATCTTTGAGGTGATGGAGCATATCGACAAAATCGATTTGAAATTAAACTCCGGGACCAAGCAAAAGTTACAGGATTTCGTAACGATGATTAAGAGTTTTCAAGTTGTTAACGAGCAACAAGACGCTTTTGTATTGACCGAACACGTGGCCAAAAAAACCGGTTTGATTCAGGAACTCAAAAAAGACGCTACGCCCGAAGGTATTGCTCGTATCGAAAACATCGAAACCTTAATGGGCGGTATCAAAGATTTTATAGAAGGGCAGAAAGAAGTCGACGGTGCTCGTGGTGCCTTATCCGAATTCTTAGAAGATGTAGCTTTGGCAACCGATTTAGACAACGATACCGGCGATGACGACCGTGTGGCTTTGATGACCATTCACTTGGCCAAAGGACTTGAATTTCCGTATGTGTTTGTGGTTGGTATGGAAGAAGATTTGTTCCCAAGTGCGATGAGTTTGAATACCCGTAGCGAGCTCGAAGAAGAACGCCGCTTGTTTTACGTGGCCTTAACGCGTGCAGAACACCAAGCGTATCTGACTTATGCGCAATCCCGCTATCGTTGGGGTAAACTCACCGATGCCGAACCATCACGTTTTATTGAAGAAATAGACGACCAATATTTAGAATACATCAACCCAATGGATCGCGGCGGTTATACGTATAAACCGAGCATCGACTTGGATATTTTCGGAGACATCGACAAATCAAAATTGCGATTGTCCAAACCGGTAGCCGGCATTCCGCCAAAAACCTATGGAGAAGAACCGTCATCTTCGGCAAATATTCGTAAATTGAAACCGGTTTCGGGCTCAGCACCGGCAGCAGGTAACTTATTCGACAACAAATTAGCCGTTGGCAATGTGGTAATGCATGAGCGTTTTGGCAAAGGAGAAATCGTTAACATGGAAGGTGTTGGCGCCGACAGAAAAGCCGAAATCAAGTTTGAAGTGGGCGGCATCAAAAAATTATTGTTGCGCTTTGCCAAACTTGATGTTATTGGGTAATTGTATTAAATTTTGAATGCTATATTTTGAATGATTTCAAAAGATTAATTTATAATTCAAAATTCATAATTTATAATTAAAATTTATGGCAGAATTTATCAAAATATACGAAGACAAACCCAGTGAAGCGGCCATTAAAAAAGTAGTTGAAGTGCTCCGTAACGGTGGTTTGGTTATTTATCCTACCGATACAGTATACGGTTTGGGTTGCGATATAACCAATTCGAGAGCCTTGGAACGCATTGCTAAAATCAAAGGGATAAAACTCGAAAAGGCCAACTTTTCGTTTGTGTGCTACGACTTGAGTAATTTGTCGGATTACGTTCGTCAAATCGATACAACTACTTTTAAAATCTTAAAAAGAGCCTTGCCCGGCCCTTACACTTTTATCCTGCCGGGGAATAACGATTTGCCTAGAGAGTTTCGCAAAAAGAAAACGGTCGGCATTCGTGTTCCTGATAATAATATTGCGCGAGAGATAGTAAAAATGTTGGGCAATCCTATAGTGTCGACTTCCATACACGACGAAGATGAGGTTTTGGAATATTCTACTGACCCGGAATTAATCTTTGAAAAATGGCAAAACAAAGTCGATTTGGTAATAGACGGCGGTTATGGCGATAATATTGGTTCAACTATAATCGATTTGTCCGGATACGAACCGATAGTGGTACGTGAAGGCAAAGGCGATCCTGATATTTTTTAAGATGATACAACGTTTGCTTTTCGGACTGATTTTATTGTGTACTGCGGATGTTTTTTCGCAATACATCAAAGGGAAAGTAGTAGACGAATCGCAACAACCTTTACCTTCGGCTACGGTGTATTATGAAGGCACTACTTTGGCTACTTTAACAGATGATCAAGGAAATTTTATTTTGCTTTACAATCCTAAAGTAAAGCGACCTATAGTAGTGAGCTATATGGGCTATGTTACTGCTTATGCTGAAAACTACAGTGTTGAACAATCTTTGAAAATCATCATGAAACAGTCTACTAACTCTTTAAGAGAAGTAGTCATCAAAAAAGACCGTTTCACTCGAAAAGAAAAGATGGCCATTTTTAAAGAACGTTTTTTGGGCATTACATCCTTCGGTTTGAGAACAGATATTGAAAACGAGGACGACATTGAGCTGGAATATGATGAAGAGAAAATGATGTTGAAAGCCTATAGCAATAAGCCTTTAATTATTATTAATCGTGCCTTAGGCTATAAAATTAATTATGAATTGGTTGATTTTGAAATTCAATTCACCAAAGTGAGCCTGAATCCTCATACTGTCAAAAGGGCTTTTTATTCGGGCTATACTCGTTTTGAAGAAATTAAAAGTTCTACAGCGGTAATCAAAAACAGAGAGGAGGCTTATAAAGGCTCTCCATTGCATTTTTTCAGATGTTTGACCGGTTATCATTGGGGCGCAGAAAGTTTTAATTTGTTTCACAAAGGCGTTCTAACAACGCCTGCAGATCATTTTACAGTTTACAAGCAAGAAGACGATACATTTAAAGTATTGATTAAGAAACAAGATGAACCCGAATTAAAAGATACTGATATAGTAGCTGTATTTGGATTGTTGTATAACGCAAGCGAACGTTCCAGTGTCTATTTTAATGCAGATGCCATTTATGTAGACAGTTTTGGAAACAATCTTAGTCCGCGAGATGTTTCTTTTGCCGGATTTATTCAATTTAGGCGTTTAGGTGATACTTTACCGCTGAATTACGGATTATAAAAAAAGCGTCCTGAATTTCAAGACGCTTTTGTGTTATTTAGTATCGTAGTTTATTGTCCTTTCTGCGCTTTCATTTCTTTTTCAATCATTTCGTAGAACTCGTCAATTTTAGGTAAAATCACGATACGTGTTCTTCTGTTTACAGAACGATTGGCAGCAGAGTTGTTTTCAACCAACGGAATGAATTCTCCGCGTCCGGCTGCAATTAGTTGTTTAGGGTTGACATTCAAGTCTTTGGTCAATACGCGCACAATCGCGGTAGAACGTTTCACGCTCAAATCCCAGTTGTCCAAAAGAATAGCATTTCCGGTAAAAGGAACGTTATCGGTATGACCTTCCACCATACATTCAAATGTAGGTTTGTCGTTGATTACTTTAGCTACTTTAGCCAACACTTCTTTGGCTTTATCGCTCACAACATAGCTACCGCTTTTGAATAACAATTTATCAGCAATAGAGATGAATACAACACCTTTGTCAACGTTTACTTCAATGTCCGGATCGGAAATACCTACTGAACTTTTCAAGCTGGTTACCAAAGCTAAGGTTACGCTGTCTTTGCGAGTGAGCGCATCTTGCAAACGGGAAATTTTCAAATCCTTTTCTTTCAAGCTTTCCAAAGATTTTTCCAGGTTTTGAGCACCTTTGGAAGTCAACATAGTCAATTCTTTCTGATTGTTGATCAAATCGGAATTGTTTTGTTTCAGATACTCATTTTGTTTGGATAACGCCTCTTTTTCAGAAAGACACAAATTTAATTTAACCGTAGTTGAATTCAATAAGTCCTGACATTCTTTGTTTTGGGCTTCTAAAGCGGCAATTTTTTTCTTCGTTCCGCAGGAAGTCAACGTCAATGTGGCCAATGAAAGGGCAAAAATCACTTTTCTCATAAGTCTGGGATTAAAATTTTAACAAAAGTACTATTATTTTAAATTTTAACAATCGTAGGGAATGATAAACTCTTGTTAAAATCAAGGCTCAAAAACCTTGCCGTTCTTGACAAAGTATTGGTAAACGATACTTTTGCTTCGGTAATAATCAGACCTGTTTTTGGAGTTTCTTTTCTTTAAGTTTTTGTTTATCAGACCATAAAAAGCAAAATGAGCTTTAACAATAGCCCAACAATGTTTGAATTTTCCTTTCAAAATAAATTGAATACCGGCCAATCCATCCAAACACAAACGCAAAAACAGGATAAGAAACAGTTTGCGTTCGGGTAAATTTTTGGTCAACATCAACAATGAATTCCGAAAGTTCAAAAAGGTTTTTCTGGGATTGCCTTCATTTAATGTTGCACCGCCAACGTGATACACTACCGATTTTGAAGTATATCTTGCCGTATAGCCCAAGTTGAAAGCCCGCCAACACAAGTCAATTTCTTCCTGATGGGCAAAGAAGTCGTCGTCAAAACCATTCAGTTTTCTGTAAATATCTTTTCTGATAAACAAACAAGCGCCACTGGCCCAAAAAATATCCACGTCATCGTTATACTGGCCTTGATCTTTTTCCAAGGTGTCAAACATTCTTCCGCGGCAGTAAGGATAACCAAATTGGTCGATATAACCACCGGCAGCACCCGCGTATTCAAAGTAAGCTTTGTTTTTGTAATCTAAAATTTTGGGTTGGATGATGCCAATATTAGGCTCATTATCAAAAATTGATAAAATAGGAGCGAGCCAATTTTCGGTGACTTCAATATCAGAATTCACCAAGGCATAATAGTCTTCTTCTACTTGTTGTAAAGCGATATTATAGCCTTTGGCAAAACCGTAATTGCCTTCGTTTTTGATGATGGTAATCTGAGGAAATTTCGATTCAATGATTTCGATGGAAGTATCCGTCGAAGCATTATCGGCCACATAAATGGTAGCTTCTTCAGAATGCGCAATTACCGAAGGCAGAAACTGTTC
>JBEBBH010000225.1:0-2545 GCA_041158485.1 Bacteroidota bacterium
CATGATGAGTGTATCGCTACAAGCCCAAAAAAAGTTTACGATAAGCGGTGTAGTAGCTGACGAAAAAAATAAGGAAACACTTATTGGTGTGTCGCTTTTTGTACAAGAAACCAAAACCGGATTGGTTACTAATGAATACGGTTTCTACTCCATTACCTTACCGGAAGGCGACTATACCTTACAAGTCAACTATATGGGCTACCAAACGGTAACAGAAAAAATCACGCTCAACCAAGACCTTAAAAAAAACTTTTATCTTTCCGTTAGCAGTCAGCAATTAGACGAAGTAGTCATAGTAGACAACAAAAAAAGAGTCGATATCCGCAAACCCGAAATGAGCGTCAACAAACTAACGATACAGGAAATCAAAGAAATGCCGGTGATTTTTGGCGAAGTCGATGTACTGAAATCCATTTTAACCTTACCCGGTGTTACCAATGCCGGCGAAGGCCAATCAGGTTTTAACGTGCGCGGTGGCGGTGCCGATCAGAATTTGGTTTTGCTGGACGAATCTACTATTTACAATTCCTCGCATTTATTCGGCTTGTTCTCTGTTTTTAATCCGGATGCCATTAAAGATTTGAAACTGTATAAAGGCGGCATTCCGTCGCGATATGGAGGTAGATTGTCTTCTATCTTAGATATTTATCAAAAAGAAGGCAACAAAAATGCTTTCCACGTGAATGGCGGTATCGGATTAATTTCCAGCCGGATTTTGGCCGAAGGTCCGATTGTAAAAGACAAAGGCTCGTTCCTCATTGCCGGTCGCGGTTCGTACGCGCATTTGTTTTTAAAACTATTCGACAACCCGAACTCGGCTTACTTTTACGATTTGAACACTAAATTGAGTTACAGCATTAACGAAAAAAACAACGTTTACCTTTCCGGCTATTTCGGGCGCGATGTGTTCCAACTCAACGACAGCTTTGTCAACACTTACGGTAACGCCGTCATCAATTTCCGTTGGAATCATTTGTATTCGGACAAACTTTTCTCGAACCTTTCGATGATTTATTCTGATTACTATTACGGATTGCGACTCGATTTCGTAGGTTTCAACTGGGATAGCGGCATCAAAAACTACAACATCAAATACGATTTCAAGCACTACATTACCGATAAATTCAAATTGAACTACGGCTTACAATCGCATTATTACGATTTCAATCCGGGTAAAATTGAACCCACCGGCGAAGAATCGGGCATCAATCCGGAGCAATTGGACAAAAAATACGCTATGGAAAATGCCATATATGCCGATGCGGAACACCAAATCTCCAACAAAATTTCGCTTTCTTACGGGCTTCGCTTCAGCAATTTTCTTCGCTTAGGTCAGCAAACCTTGAACGTTTATGCCAACGATCAACCGGTGATTTTTAACCCCGATTTCCAAATCTACCAAAGCGCAGAAGCCATTGGCACGGTGAGCTACGGTAAAAACAAAACCATCGCCAAATTCGACAATTTAGAACCGCGCTTTGCCATATCGTATGTCATCAACGAGGAACAGTCGGTGAAAGCGAGTTACAATCGCATGACGCAATATTTACACCTGATTTCCAACACGCAATCGCCGACACCATTAGACGTTTGGGCGCCGAGTGATCGTTATTTGAAACCGCAATTGCTGGACCAAATCGCCGTGGGTTATTTCAGAAATTTCAAAGACGATTTGTATTCGTTAGAAGTGGAATCTTTCTTTAAAAAAATCAAAAACCGTGTTGACTATATAGATGGCGCTAACCTCATTGCCAACGAAGCCATCGAGAGAGTCATTCTCAACGGCAGAGCCAGAGCGTACGGTTTGGAAGTGTTGTTCCGAAAAAACTCCGGTCGTTTCAAAGGTTGGGTTTCCTATACTTTATCGAGAACCGAACAGCAAGTAGCCGGAAGAACTCCGGAAGAAACCGGCATCAACAACGGCAATTGGTACAAAACCGGCTTCGACAAATTGCACAACTTGGCTGTAGTGGCCAATTACAAACTCAATGAAAAATGGCGTTTCAGTGCCAACCTCATCGCACAAACCGGACAACCGGTAACGTTTCCGAACGGACAGTACCAATACGAAGGCATTACGGTTCCTGTTTTTAGCGGTCGTAACGAAGAAAATTTACCGACTTACCATCGTTTAGATGTTTCGGCTACTTTAACGCCTACTAAAAATAAAGGTCGAAAATGGCAAGCGGAATGGGTTTTCGGTATATACAATTTATACAACCGACAAAATGCGGCTTCGATTACTTTCCGCCAAAACCAAGAAACCGGTTCTAATGAAGCTTTGCGATTGTCTATTTTCGGTATAGTACCGAGTGCTACGTATAACATCAAATTCTAGGGTTATGAAATCTACAAACTATCTATATCTACTTTTTCTTGTATTGACTTTTAGTTCTTGTGAAAAAGTCATCGACATCGGTTTGGAAACAGGAGAACCGCGATTGGTTATCGAAGCGTCTATCAATTGGTATGCGGAAACGACGGGGAATGAACAAAAAATAAAACTCTCGACCACAACCGGTTATTTCGACGAAGACATCCCGAA
>JBEBBH010000226.1:0-11984 GCA_041158485.1 Bacteroidota bacterium
GATAATCTGAGTCATTTTTTCTATCACTTCTACCGGATAGTTTCCGACTGAAGTTTCTCCTGACAACATAACGGCATCGGCACCGTCCATAACGGAGTTGGCTACGTCATTTACCTCAGCACGTGTTGGTGTTAAACTGGTAATCATCGTTTCCATCATTTGCGTAGCTACAATTACAGGAATACGAGCCGTTTTGGCACGGTGGATTAATTTTTTCTGAATCAAAGGTACTTCGTGTGCCGGAATTTCTACACCAAGATCCCCGCGAGCCACCATCAAACCGTCACAAAAAGCGACAATCTTGTCAATGTTTTCTACGGCTTCCGGTTTTTCAATTTTGGCTACAATCGGAATTTTATGTTCAGAATTTTGAGCAATCAAATCTTGTAATTCTTCTAAATCTTTAGGTGTTCTAACGAAAGAAAGCGCAATCCAATCTACTTTTTCACTGATGGCAAACAACGCATCTTTGATGTCTTTTTTGGTCAACGCCGGCAAGGACACTTTAGTTTGAGGCAGGTTGACTCCTTTTTTAGACTTTAACGGTCCGCCTTGGATAACTTTACAAACTACTTCGGTCGTGCCATTGGTTTCTAGGGCTTCGAAGATTAATTTTCCGTCGTCTAATAAAATGCGCTCTCCCGGATTTACATCTTGCGGAAAAGACAAATAGTTCATATACACACGCTCTTTGGTGCCCGGAACATCTTCGGCGGTTTGAAACGTGATAATATCGCCCGGATTGACTACTACATCTTCCTTCATCACACCAACGCGGAGTTTCGGCCCTTGTAAATCGGCTAAAATGGCGGTAGTGTAGCCGTATTCATCATTCAATTCACGGATGATATCTATTCTTTCTTTTACGTCGGTATAATCAGCATGGGAAAAATTGATACGAAATACGTTCACTCCGGCATCAATCATCTTCTTAATTACTTCTTTCGAACTGCATGCAGGCCCTAAGGTGGCTACAATTTTAGTTTTCTTGTTTGTTGGCATTATACTTAAAAAATTAAATTGTTCTTTGATTTTATATTGGCTACGTCTACGGTGTAAACGGTACTTATTTTGTCTATTTTTTTGAGACAGTTAATGATGTTCAGAACGTCAATCGGCACCTCATCGTTCTCAATTTTAAAAAAATAATCAACTTTTTTGAACTCCGGAATCAAATAAATTTTGGGCGCAAACTCAGTGCTGCTTTCTGCAAATAGGCCAAAATTATTGGACGGAACCGAAACTATCGCATCATTTTGGTTTTGAATCAAACTCCAAGCAACGTCTTGATGGTCTTCAAAAATAAATCGGGTAAATTGCGTTTCGCCCTCTTTATTGCTAATCTGAATGTTATTATTGCATTTTTTGAGATTGATAGGCAGCTGTTTATTGATAAAATAAGCCAATCGATAATCCTCTAAAGGCGAATGAATAGCAATTAACTGATAATCTATCTTGTCAAACTCCGCAATGTGTAATTTGTGCACATACATAAAGAATGCAATTTAAGTTGTAAATATAGTGCATCTGACAGAGATTTTCAGCAAGAGAAGTTTGTGTTAACGTTATTTTATGAACGAAAACGTTATAGTTTTTTGAGAATCTGAATTATTTTTTGTTAATTTTTTCTTGAAATGCAAAATATGCCCTTTGAGATGCTTTTTCTTCTGCTTTCTTTTTAGAAGTTGCTCGGGCTTTGGCCACAACTTTATTGTCGATACTTAATTTTACACCAAAGAATTTTTGCCCATCGTTTCCGTTATCGTCAAAAACATCGTAGTGAAAGGACTTTTTCTCTTTTTGACACCATTCGATTAAAAGACTTTTGTAACTGATGACTTTGCCTTCCAATCGGGCTATATCTACGTATGGAGCTATGACACTTTTTTGGATGAACTTATGACAAAAATCGTAACCTTTATCTAAAAAAATAGCGCCAACTAAGGCTTCAAATATGTTACCGTGTATGTTTTCGCCAAAATGTTGCGTCGGCACTTTACTTTCCACAAACCGAATCAAATTTAAATCTCTTCCCAACTCGTTCAAGTGTTCGCGACTCACAATTTTTGAGCGCATTTTGGTCAGATAACCTTCGTCTCCGGCGGGCGCTTCGTTGTAGAGATACGCAGCAATAACAGCGCTCAACATCGCATCACCTAAAAACTCCAAACGCTCGTAGTTCATAGGATTCCCTTTTAAATCGGTGCGGTTGGTAGACCGATGGGTAAAGGCTTTTTGATAGTACTGAATGGATTGCGGTTTGAATCCGATAACTTTTTCAATTTCAGTAAAAAAAATCCCGTCCTCAGATGATGAACGGGAATTTTTGAATATCTTTTTTAGAATTTTCATCCTAAACTTAGTCTTGTATTTTTTTGAATAACACACAAGCATTGTGACCTCCGAAACCGAAAGTATTGCTCATGGCAACATTAACTTCTCTTTTTTGGGCTTTGTTCAACGTCAAGTTCAAAGAAGGATCAATGTTCTCATCAACAACAGTATGGTTGATGGTTGGCGGCACTATACCGTGTTTCATAGCCAAGATTGAAGCAATGGCCTCAATAGCACCGGCTGCTCCAAGTAAGTGTCCGGTCATCGATTTGGTCGAATTGATGTTGATGTTTTTAGCATGGCTACCGAAAACAGCACTGATCGCTTTTAATTCGGCCACATCTCCCAGCGGTGTAGAAGTACCGTGAGTATTGATGTGATCGACTTGTTCCGGGGTCATTCCGGCATCGCGCAAAGTGTTCTCCATCACAGCAATTACTCCAATGCCTTCCGGATGCGGAGCGGTTAAGTGATAGGCATCTGATGACATTCCGCCTCCGCCTACTTCACAATATATTTTAGCACCACGAGCTTTCGCGTGCTCATATTCTTCCAATACTAAAGCTCCGGCGCCTTCTCCTAAAACAAAGCCGTCGCGTGTAGCATCAAAAGGCCTTGAAGCCGTTTCCGGACTATCGTTTCTGGTCGATAAGGCTTGCATGGAGTTGAATCCGCCCATACCGGCGATGGTAACTGCAGCTTCTGATCCTCCGGAGATGATTACATCACACATTCCTAAACGGATGTAGTTGAAAGCATCTATTAAGGCATTGGCCGATGAAGCACAGGCAGAAACCGTGGTATAATTAGGTCCCATAAAACCATTTCTCATGGAAATATGAGCAGGAGCAATATCGGCAATCATTTTCGGGATAAAGAAAGGGTTGAATCTTGGCGTTCCGTCTCCGGCAGCATAACTCATTACCTCTTCTTGGAAAGTTTCCAATCCGCCAATTCCGGCACCCCAAATTACACCAACACGGTGTTTATTTACGTTCTCTTTGGTAATTCCGGCGTCTTTAATAGCTTCTTCGCTGGCAGCAATGGCATATTGGGCAAATTTATCCATTCTGCGAGCTTCTTTTCTGTCGATATAATTTTCGATATTGAAGTTTTTTACTTCGCAGGCAAATTTTGTTTTGTGTTTTTCGGTATCATAATAGGTGATGGGCGCTGCTCCGCTTTTCCCATTGACCAAAGCATCCCAATACTCTTCGATGGAATTCCCTATGGGTGTCAACGCACCTAAACCTGTTACTACAACTCGCTTTAATGCCATAATGTGTTTTTTACAATTGTATTTAAACAAATAATACCCATGTTTTCTTCAAATTGATCATTAAAGAGACAGGGGTATTTCAATATTTTTAAGATTGAATATCAATCAAGTTTAATCTTTTCAGTAAAAATAATAAAAACCCGCGAAAAATAAAGATTCTTCACGGGTGTTTTATTTATTATTTTTTAGCTTCTTCGATGTAAGAAATAGCTTGACCTACAGTAGCAATGTTTTCAGCTTGATCGTCCGGGATTTGAATATCAAATTCTTTTTCGAACTCCATGATCAACTCAACAGTGTCTAATGAATCAGCACCTAAATCATTGGTGAAGCTAGCTTCAGTTACAACTTCGTTTTCGTCAACGCCTAATTTGTCTACAATAATCGCTTTAACTCTTGATGCAATGTCTGACATAATTTCTAGATTTTTAATTTAAATTGTTGGCAAAAATAAAAAACTTTATTTTATAACAACCTTTTTGTTACTAAATATAACTACGAAAGTAAAAAAATAATTTCAAAATCTTACATTCTTATGCCTCAAAATAGCGTAATTATTCTTTTTTTTGTACTCTAATTTCAGGCTTGACAAATGAAAAAAATTGTGCTGTTCGCCTCAGGAAACGGTTCTAATGTTGAAAATATCATTCAGCATTTTATAAATAGCAAGCTGATTGCTGTAGCCGGTGTGTTTACCAATAATCCGCAGGCCAAAGTATTGGAAAAAGCTAAAAACCACAACGTTCCCTCTTTTGTTTTCAGCAAAAACGACTTAGAAAGCAACTTGGTTTTACAAAAACTGCTATCAATACAACCGGATTTAATTGTCTTAGCTGGATTTTTATTAAAATTTCCGGAACATATTATTACTGAATTTCCCAATAAAATTATCAATGTTCATCCGGCACTGTTGCCTAAATACGGCGGCAAAGGCATGTATGGTATGCACGTACACAAAGCTGTTTTGGAAAACAAGGAGAAAGAAACCGGCATCACCATTCATTACGTGAACGAGCATTACGACGAAGGCGAATTTATTTTCCAAACTTCCGTCAACATTGAAGAATGCCAAACACCTGAGGAAATCGCTGCCAAAATACATGAATTGGAACACCAATACTTCCCTATAGTTATCGAAAAACTTCTTATCCCTAATCCCTAATCCCTTTTCATTTGAGTCACCAAGTCCACATCTACACCGACGGCGCTGCCAAAGGAAATCCCGGAAACGGCGGTTATGGCGTAGTCATGGAAATGGTTGGCACACCCTATCGCAAAGAATTCTACGAAGGTTTTCGTTACACAACTAACAACAGAATGGAATTATTAGCCGTGATTGTTGGTTTGGAAAAACTCAAACAACCCAATATGAAAGTCCTGGTGGTTTCCGATTCGAAATATGTGGTGGATGCTGTGGAGAAAAAATGGGTTTTCGGTTGGGAAAAGAAAAACTTCACCGGGAAAAAAAACCCGGATTTATGGATGCGATTCCTCAAAATTTACCGTAAGCATCAAGTCGATTTTAAATGGATTAAAGGACACAATAACCATCCGCAAAACGAACGCTGTGATGAACTGGCGGTGTATGCCTCAGGTTTAGAAAAACTTTCGGTTGATGATTTTTATGAAAGAGAAGAAGGGAAACTTTTTTAAGCTTCAAACCATTTTAAACTTTTAAAGGAAAACTGTATCTTTGCGCCTTTAATTTGAAACCCTAAGAATGAACAAATTACTTATAGTAGGAACAGTAGCTTTTGACGCTATTGAAACTCCTTTCGGAAAAACAGATAAGATTTTGGGCGGTGCCGGTACTTTCATCGGATTGTCTGCTTCGCACTTCAACTTACAATCGGCTATCGTATCCGTAGTTGGCGGCGATTTTCCTCAAGAATATTTAGATTTACTAACAGCCCGAAATATTGACATTTCAGGTTTAGAAATCGTAAAAGAAGGCAAAACGTTTTTCTGGAGCGGTAAATACCACAACGATATGAATTCGAGAGATACATTGGCCACCGAGTTAAATGTATTGGCCGATTTCAATCCGATTGTGCCGAATCATTTTAAAGACGCCGATGTGGTGATGTTGGGTAACTTACATCCTATTGTACAAACCGGCGTTTTAAACCAAATGACACAAAAACCGAAATTGGTGGTTTTAGACACTATGAATTTCTGGATGGATTGTGCCTTGCCGGAATTGTTAGACGTAATTAAACGTGTTGACGTGATTACCATCAACGATGAAGAAGCACGACAGTTATCAGGAGAATATTCGTTAGTGAAAGCAGCGGCTAAAATCCATACTATGGGACCAAAATACGTAGTGATTAAAAAAGGAGAACACGGTGCGTTAATTTTCCACAACGAACACATTTTCTTCGCTCCGGCTTTACCATTAGCTGATGTGTATGATCCAACAGGTGCCGGTGATACTTTTGCCGGTGGTTTTGCAGGTTTTATTACCCAGCAAGGTGATATCTCTTTTGAAACGATGAAAACCGCTATCATTCAAGGTTCTAACTTAGCGTCTTTCTGTGTAGAGAAATTCGGAACCGAAAGAATGCTCGAACTAACCAAAGAAGAAGTGAACAAGCGCTTGAAACAATTCAAAGCTTTAACACAATTTGAAATAGATTTACAATAACTTTATGCCTCGAAATTTCGGGGCATTTTTGTTTTTAAATACCCTTAACATACAACTTACAACAACACAACACCCTATGAGCGACGCCATTAAACACGAATGTGGAATTGCCCTTTTACGATTAAAGAAACCGTTATCCTTTTACAAAGAAAAATACGGTTCGGCTTTTTACGGCATACAAAAAATGTATTTGCTGATGGAAAAGCAACACAACCGCGGTCAAGACGGCGCCGGATTTGCCTCTATTAAATTTGATGTAGAACCGGGAGAACGTTACATCAGCAGAGTGCGTTCGAATAAAGCACAACCCATACAGGATATTTTTGACCAAATCAATGATCGCATCAACGAAGAATTAGAGTTACATCCTGAATACCAAGACAACGTAGATTTGCAGAAAGAAAATCTGCCTTATATAGGAGAATTATTTTTAGGACATGTTCGCTATGGTACTTTCGGCAAAAACAGTATCGAAAGTGTACACCCGTTTTTGCGTCAAAACAATTGGATGCACCGAAATCTAATTGTAGCCGGGAATTTCAACATGACCAATGTAACCGAATTGTTCAATAGTTTGGTCGAATTAGGACAGCACCCGAAAGAATTAGCCGATACCGTAACCGTAATGGAAAAAATTGGCCATTTCCTTGACGACGAAGTCACCGATTTATACCAAGAATGCAAAAACAACGGCTTGTCGAAAAGAGAAGCTTCTCCTGTAATTGCCGAAAAACTTGATATTGCCAAAATTTTGAAACGCGCCTCTAAAGGTTGGGACGGCGGTTATGCCATGGCAGGATTGTTAGGTCACGGCGACAGTTTTGTGTTTCGCGATCCGGCAGGAATTCGACCGGCGTATTTTTATGAAGACGAAGAAATTGTAGTCGTAGCTTCGGAAAGACCGGTGATTCAAACCTCTTTTAATGTGCCTTTTGAAAAAGTACAAGAGTTACTTCCCGGTAATGCACTTATCATCAAAAAAAACGGAAGTGTTTCCCAACAGGAAATTATCACCCCAAGCGTCAAAAAAGCCTGTTCGTTTGAACGCATCTATTTCTCACGAGGCAGTGATGCCGAAATTTATCAAGAGCGAAAAGAACTGGGTAAATTAATCTTGCCGGCCGTTTTAGAAGCTATTGACGACGATACCGACAATACCGTTTTCTCTTTTATACCAAACACAGCCGAAACTTCTTTTTACGGTATGATTGAAGCGGCAAATGATTTTCTGAACCACAGAAAAAACCAATTCATTTTGAATAACCGCAAAACATTGACCAAAGAAAAACTGGAAGAAATACTGTCGGTCAAAATCAGAACTGAAAAAATTGCTATTAAAGACGCCAAACTCAGAACCTTCATCACCGAAGACAGCAGTCGCGATGATTTAGTAGCTCACGTTTACGATGTTACTTACGGCGTAATCAAACCAACAGATAATTTGGTAATTATTGACGATAGTATCGTTCGCGGCACTACTTTGAAAAAAAGCATCCTTCGAATGATGGACCGTTTGAATCCGAAACGCATAGTCGTGGTTTCATCGGCTCCGCAAATTCGTTATCCGGATTGTTACGGTATTGACATGGCTAAATTAGAAGGCTTAATCGCTTTTCAAGCGGCAATAGAATTATTAAAAGAAAGAAATTTGTATAAAATTGTAGACGAGGTCTACAAAAAATGCAAATCGCAAGAGAAATTAAAAGATGCAGATGTAGTAAATTATGTCAACGAAATCTATGCGCCTTTCAGTGACACTGAAATATCAAACAAAATAGCAGAGTTACTTCATCCAGGTGACATTAATGCCGAAGTAAAGATTATATTCCAAACCGTTGATAACTTACACTTGGCTTGTCCTAAAAATTTAGGCGATTGGTACTTTACGGGAGACTATCCAACTCCGGGTGGTAACCGTGTGGTTAACAGAGCATTTATGAATTTTTATGAGGGTAAAGACGCCCGTGCTTACTAAAATTTTAACATTTTTTGTCATTAAACGATTTTTGTTGCATTTCGTCTGAATTTTTTGTTTCAAAAATAACAATCCGCTTACATTTGACTTTACCATAGCATTAGTAGGTTAAGTTTATGGTAGATTTGGGGCAAAAAGGGTGAAAAGAAATTTTCACCTTTTTTATTTTATACCTTCTTGAAAAATAGCCCGAAAAGATTTCAACGGTTTTACTTGTAGTTCATCTGATTATTTTTTTTAAACAATACCAACCACATTATATTTGTTCCACCATAGCATTAGTAGGTTAAGTTTATGGTAGATTTGGGGCAAAAAGGGTGAAGTTTTCTTCACCTTTTTTATTTTATACAGCTCTGAAAATCACCAAAAAGGCAGTTTTCACTCTCATTTGCCTATCATTCCAATATATTTTAACAAAAAAAGCGCAATTTTAATTAAGATGTTATTAGATTTGCGTTACCATAGTATTTAGTGTAGGTTAAGTTTATGGTAGATTTGGGGCAAACAGGTGGAAGCAATTCCGCCTGTTTATTTTTTATCCCTGCACCAAACAAAAAACCGATTCCACTTGATTAGCGAAATCGGCTTTATTCTTTCCGAAAAAAATCGGCTTTATTTTTCCGTAGCGTACAAACGAGCTACCTCTGTCCAGTTGATTACATTAAAGAACGCTTCAATATAATCCGGACGACGGTTTTGATAATGTAAGTAATAAGCATGTTCCCAAACATCCATTCCTAAAATAGGGAAACCGCCACAAGCCGTATCCGGCATCAACGGATTGTCTTGGTTTGGTGTTGAACACACTTCTACCTTCCCACCTTTATGCACACACAACCAAGCCCAGCCTGACCCGAAACGAGTTGCCCCGGCTTTGGCAAACTGTGCTTTAAATTCTTCAAAAGAACCAAAAGCCGCATCAATAGCTTCTGCTAGTTCTCCTGTTGGCTTTCCGCCGCCGTTAGGCGACATTACTTTCCAAAACAAATTGTGATTGTAATGACCACCACCATTATTGCGAACTGCCATATTGGTCATGTCTAAATTGATCAATATATTTTCAATGGTTTTTCCTTCCATATCGGTACCGGCAATAGCCGCATTCAAATTGGTCACATACGCATTGTGGTGTTTGGAATGATGGATTTCCATCGTTCTGGCATCAATATGTGGTTCTAAGGCATCGTATGCATAGGGTAATTTTGGTAATTCAAAAGCCATGATATTTTTAATTTAAGTTAGTATTAAAATGAATTCAAATTTATACATTTATCTTCGGAACATAAAATACTATTTACCAATTAACAAATAATTAAAATCGATATTTTATTAGGAGCTGTCTCCCGCTTTCCATTACAATCTTTTTAACTTACCATGGGTTAAACCCTCGGCAAGTTAAAAAGGATTTCCATTGCAATCGGGGCTATAAATCCAACTGCTAACCATGACATTAAACTGGCAACCACAACATCTGCAAAACGAACTTATCGCACTTTTCCCGCTTCAGGAAGAGGATTTTGAAGATTTGTACGCCGTGGCATCCGATCCGTTGGTTTGGGAACAACATCCTAACAAATTGCGTTACCAACGCGACATATTTCAAAACTTTTTCGAAGGCGCATTGTTGTCGCGAGGCGCTTTTTTAATTCGGGCTATCACGACCAACGAAATCGTAGGCTGTAGCCGTTTTTACGATTATAACGAAAGCGAAAAATCGGTTTTAATCGGCTACACTTTTATCGGTCGCAAATTTTGGGGTAAAGACTACAACAAAGCACTCAAAAAAATAATGATCGATTATGCTTTTCAGTTTGTCGACAAAGTGTATTTTCACATTGGTGCGAGCAACATTCGTTCTCAAAAAGCCATAGCAAAAATCGGCGCGGTAAAAGTGGATGAATTTGAAGTAGAATATTACGGCGAAGAGCCAAAATTGAACTTTGTATATGTAATTGAAAAAGGCCAATGGTAGATTTTTTTAATTTCATCTTAGATTTTATCCGAGTTGATTTGCTAATTGGATTTGGCTGGTATTCCGTCTTGTTCTATATCTTAAGGTTATTCAAGTACAAAAAAGACATACTCACTGAATTTGACAAAAACGCTTGTAAAACCTTCCTTTTTTTGGGGATTTTGTTTGCGGTTGTTTGGTTTTTAGCCGTAACGCTTGATTATGCTCTAATAATGACTGAAGACGAAAAAGCGCAATTCCTTGGACGGTTAACCGGAGAATATTCTTTTGGCATTTGGCTTCAACCCTTGTTTTGGTTGATTATAACCCAACTGATTAGATTCAATATTATAAAGAAGTTTTTGTTTTTCAGAATACTGATTGTGATTCCTTTTGTCTTGACTTTTGAAAGATTTGTTATCATTGTAACGTCTCTTCACAGAGATTATCTCCCAAGCTCTTGGATAATGTATCAAGATTTAGAATTCACTTGATGGGAGTTTTTGCTTTCAATTTTGGTAAAAGCCATTGAATTTAGCTTAATCGTATTAGCCTATAAATATGCTACACCATTAATTTTAAAATGTAAAACAATAAAAGAGAACTAATGCAAAAACCTGCTTTCTCCATATATGACGCCTCAGCCGGATCGGGCAAAACGTATACCTTGGTTAAAGAGTATTTAAAAATCATACTCCTTTCCAAAAAACCCGATGCCTACCGCAATATACTGGCCATTACGTTTACCAACAAAGCGGTACACGAAATGAAAAGTCGTGTGGTGGAAAGTCTTTCTGAATTTGCTAAAGAAAATCCTTCGAACAAAGCGTTGCAACTGATGCAGGACATTCAAATGGAAACCGGTTTGTCGTTGGCTACCATTACCGAAAAAGCGAAAAGCATCATCAAAAACCTCATCCACAATTATGCGGCTTTTGACATTTCGACCATAGACAAATTCACGCACAAAGTCATCCGTGCTTTTGCCCACGATTTGAATCTGCCCATTACCTTCGAAGTATCCTTGGACACCGAAAATTTGCTGACCGAAGCCGTTGATGCCATCATAGCTGAAGCCGGGAATGACGAAACACTCACCAATTTATTGGTCGATTTTACGATGGAAAAAACCGACGACGACAAATCCTGGGACATTTCAAGGGAGATTATGGAAACGGGGAAATTAATTCTGAATGAAAACAACCGTCAGGAGATTACCCATTTTCAAAATAAAACTATAGCAGAATTTGTAGCCATCAAAAACAAACTGACGGAACTTTGCGCTGCTATGGAAGCCAAAACCGTCGAATTGGCTACAGAAGCTTTGTTGCTGATTGACAATAAAGGCATCGACAGCAAATCCTTTTCAGGCGGGTATTTTCCGAAGCATTTGGTTACGATTCAGGAAAAGAAATTCAACCCGAACAACAAAACTTACCACGAGTTTGACGATATCAAAATCAACAAAACGGCTGCAGACAGGGCTGTCATTGAAAGCATCATTCCCGATTTACTCGAAATGCTATCGTCGATTTATGCCACATTCGAAAAGAAAAATTTTTACGATGCCTTTCTGAAAAACATTACTCCGCTTTCGTTGCTAAATACTGTGAGCAATGAATTGGATAAAATCCAAAAAGAACAAAATATCCTGTCGATAGCCGAGTTCAACAAACTCATTTACGAGCAAATTCAGAACCAACCCGCACCTTTTATTTACGAGCGTTTGGGCGAAAAATACCGCCATTTTTTTATTGATGAATTTCAGGATACTTCCGAAATGCAATGGCACAATTTA
>JBEBBH010000227.1:0-7583 GCA_041158485.1 Bacteroidota bacterium
TCCGAATGGATTAATTGGTCGAAACTGCTATTCATCTTTTTGATTTTTATAAGTTACATTACATCCGTTAGGGCCGCAACCCAAATTGAAAATCGCTTGAAATAAGAAAAAGCAACCAAAGGCAATAAAAAACCATTGATGGGTTTCGTACGCTTGAAAAAACAAAAACAAAGCAAAAGCCAGTCTGAAATAGCGCATTAAATGCCAATTGGAAAGCAAGAGTCTCTTCATGTTATTTTACAATAAAGTAGTTGGACAAACGTAATCGGTGATTGGTAAGTTGGTTAACTTTAATTCATTAAAACCGCCAATCACATCTACAAAGTTATCAAATCCTCTTTGTTTTAGTATGGAAGCCGCAATCATACTGCGGTAACCTCCGGCACAATGCAGTACAAAATATTGGTTTTTTGGGAACTCAGCTAAATGCTGATTAATTTCATTCAGAGGTATATTGATGGCGTTGACTAAATGTTCTGAATCGAATTCGCTTTTCTTTCTGACATCAAAAACCGGAGTCAGGTGAATTTCTTCTAATATCGCCAAATCATCAGCCGTGATTCTGTTGACTGTATCTAATTCTTTACCGGCGTTCACCCAAGCTTGAAATCCACCTTCCAAATAGCCAATGGCATGATCGTAACCCACACGAGACAATCGGATGATGGCTTCTTGCACTTTCTCATGGTTTTCGGCCACAAGGAGAATTTCTTGTTGTAAATCGGGAATCAATTCGCCTACCCACATGGCAAAGTTACTTTCCAAACCAATGTTGATGCTATTAGGAATGAACCCTTCTGCAAAATCAGCAGCTTTTCGGGTATCTAAAATCAGGGCTTTCGTTTCGTTGGCTACTATTTCGAATGACTTAGCATCATAAGGTTTTTGTCCGCGATGCATAACCGTATCCAAACTTTCATAGCCTTGAATATTCATTAATACATTTTTGGGAAAATAAGCCGGTGGCGTAGTTAAGCCGGTCAATAGCGCCAAAACAAATTGGTCTTCGGTTAAATTCGGATTCAAAGCGTAATTGGTCTTTTTTTGATTGCCCAGCGTATCCGTCGTTTCTTTGCTCATCATTTTGCCGCAAGCGCTTCCGGCACCGTGATTCGGATAGACAATTAAATCATCTGATAAAGGCATAATTTTTTCGCGTAACGAATGGTATAACAATCGGGCTAACTTGTCTTGCGTCAAATCGGCCACCACGTGTTGCGCCAAGTCAGGCCGACCAACATCGCCAATGAATAAAGTGTCTCCGGTAATAATCCCGTGTTCTTTCCCGTTCTCATCGATGATCAAATACGTGGTACTTTCCATCGTATGGCCGGGCGTATGAATGGCTTTGACTTTACATTGGCCTACTCCAAACAACTGATTGTCTTCGGCAACTAAAGCAACAAAGCCCGGTTTAGCGGTTGGTCCATAAACAATCACAGCGTTTTCTTTTTTTGCTAAATCCAAGTGTCCCGACACAAAATCGGCGTGGAAATGCGTTTCGAAAACATACTTGATTTTGGCGTTGTCTTTACGAGCGCGATCGATATAAGGCTGCACTTCGCGTAAAGGATCAAAAATAGCAACTTCGCCGTTGGACTCTAAGTAATAAGCAGCGTGTGCCAAACATCCGGTATAAATTTGTTCTAGTTTCATGTTTTTTTGAGATTTACCTCAAAAGTATCCTTCCAAACTCAGAATGGAAATGATAATTATCAGTTAATCGATTACAAAATTAGAACCTAAAACACCTTTAGTCGGTATCAAAAGTTACACAAGCAAAACTAATTGCGAAGCAATTCTATAGAAGCGCGATGGAGTTTGATTTTACCTTCGTTTTCCAAGGCTTTCAGTAGACGGGAAATCACCACCCGCGAAGTGTGTAAGTCATACGCAATTTCCTGATGGGTGTTTTGAATGAAATCGGTTTTATTGATTTGGGCTTTGTCTAAAAGATAATTATAGAGTCGCTCATCCATATTCATAAACGCCAAATTGTCAATGGCCATGAGCATTTCTTTCAAACGGTTATTATAGCTGTTAAAAACGTAGTTGCGCCAACTTTTGTATTTGCCCAACCATTCTTCCATCTTGGCTACGGGTATCATAACGACTTCGCCTTTGGTTTCGGCTACGGCTCGAATTTCGCTTTTGGTTTCTCCCAAACAACAAGCCATCGTCATGGCACAAGTATCGCCTTTTTCCAAGAAGTAAAGTAGCAATTCTCCTTCATCAAAATCTTCTCTTAGAATTTTAATTGCACCGGAAATCAACAAAGGCATAAACTTGATATAATCGCCAAAATCGATCAATATATCGCCTTCTTCAAAGGCTCTTAAAGTAGCAACTTGCGCTATTTCTTCGAGCAATTTTTCTTCAAAAATAAATCCGTAATTTTCTTTGAGAATGTCAATCATAAGTTAGACGCTTTTGGTTTGGTAAATTTCGACTAAAAAAGGATATGATAAAAATCATGTACCGTGAAATTTATCTTTTTTACATTTACCATTCGTTTACATATTATTAATCAACGACTTATACTTACAACTATGAAAAAAAACATGGGAACCTTAGATCGAGGCATCAGAGTCATTTTGGCTGCTGTATTCGCCTATCTCTATTATTCTGGAACGATAAGCGGCACTTTGGGTTACGTACTATTGGCTTTTGGTGCGGTATTTTTACTCACCAGTTTGGTGAGCTTTTGCCCGCTGTATCCGCTCTTAGGCATCAACACTTGTAAAACCAAGTGATTGATTTAATGTATTGGGTTACATTAGAAAGTGCTGCCATAGGCGGCATTTTTTATTAAGAAATACTTGGAAAAAGATTTTAAGATTTTATAATAATTTTAATACTACTGCGTTTTATAAATAGTAATTTGCACCGAAATAACTACGAAACATGGACAAAATCAAAATACTTTGGGTGGATGACGAGATTGATTTGCTCAAACCGCATATTCTCTTTTTAGAAAGTAAAAACTATCAGGTTACCACTTATAACAATGGTAGAGATGCCATTGACGCCTATGAAGAAGGAAATTTCGACATCGTTTTCCTGGATGAAAATATGCCCGGCATGAGCGGACTCGAGACCTTATCTGAGATGAAAGAGAAAAAATCTTCCACACCGGTTATTATGATTACCAAAAGTGAAGAAGAATATATCATGGAAGAAGCGATTGGTTCTAAGATTGCCGATTATTTGATTAAGCCGGTAAATCCGAATCAGATTTTGTTGAGTTTGAAAAAAAACCTCGACCATTCGCGATTAATTTCAGAAAAAACCACTTTGGATTACCAAAAAGAATTCCGCAAAATCGCGATGGAATTGGCGATGGTTAATAGCTACGAAGACTGGGTGGAATTGTATAAAAAACTATTGTTTTGGGAATTGGAATTGGAAAACATCAACGACCAAAGCATGTTTGAAATTTTGGAAAGTCAGAAAGTAGAAGCCAATGTACAGTTTGGAAAATTCATAGAGCGCAATTACGAAAGTTGGTTTGAAAACAAAGCCGATAAGCCTATACAATCACACACGCTTTTCAGAGAATTGGTGGTGCCGGAATTGGTCAAAAAAGACAAGCCCGTTTTGTTTGTGGTAATCGATAATTTACGCTACGACCAATGGAAAGCCATGGAAAGTGTGGTGGCCAATCATTATAAATTGGAAAAAGAAATCCCGTATTACGCCAGTTTACCTACGGCGACACAATACGCCAGAAATTCGATTTTCTCGGGATTGACGCCGTTAGAAATGGAAAAACAGTTTCCGCAATATTGGAAAAATGACATTGACGAAGGCGGCAAAAACTTGCATGAAGCCGATTTCTTAACGGCACATTTGAAACGTTTAGGACTGAACATCAATCAAGATTACTTTAAGATTACCAATTTGGCCGGCGGCAAAAAACTGGCGGATAACTTCAAAGCACTTAAAGACAACCAATTGGTAACGGTGGTTTACAACTTTGTTGATATGCTGTCGCACGCCAAAACCGAAATGGATGTAGTAAAAGAATTGGCCTCAGATGACAAAGCGTACCGTTCGCTTACGTTGAGTTGGTTTAAAAATTCGCCTTTGTTGGAAATCATCCAGCAAGCGCAAAAATTAGGTTTTAAGTTAATCATCACCACCGATCACGGTACCATTAACGTTAAGAATCCTTCGAAAGTAATCGGAGATAAAAACACTAGTTTAAACTTGCGTTACAAAACCGGTCGCAGTTTGACTTATGAAGACAAAGATGTGTATGCCGTAAAAGATCCTAAAAAGATTGGCTTGCCAACAATAAACATGAGCAGTTCTTACATTTTTGCGAAGAATGATTTATTTTTGGCCTATGTAAACAACTACAATCATTATGTAAGTTACTACCGCAATACCTACCAACACGGAGGCATTTCGTTAGAGGAAATGATTGTGCCGTTTTTAGTGTTTAATCCGAAATAGGGCCGAGTGTAAAAAAACAGTCTGGTAGACTGTTTTTAGCGAAGGAGCCAGCAGGCGCATTGGCCTTTTATCTAGTACCAAAAATCATAGTAATGGAAATCATCTTTTCAATAGCCGAAATACAAGAAGTCGCTCAAAAAATAATCTCAGAAAACCCACATAAGGTCATCATTTTTAACGGTCAAATGGGCGTGGGTAAAACTACTATGATTAAAGCTTTGGCTAAAACCTTAGGCGTAAAAGATACTACCAGTAGTCCGACTTTTTCTTTGGTTAACGAATACCAAGCCGATGGTAACCAATACGTTTATCACTTCGATGTGTACCGATTGAAATCGGAAGCCGAAGCCTTAGACATGGGCATCGACGAGTATTTGTACTCCGGACATTGGTGTTTTATAGAATGGGCTGAAAAGATTCCGAATTTACTCCCGGATGACTATTCTACCATTGACCTTACTACAGCACCCGACGGCAAAAGAATTTTGAGATTGAGTTGATATTGATTTTTGACATTGACATTGATATTTTTTTCGTACTTTCGAGCTAAATTCATTGTCCGTTATGTCTTTAACCCCATTCACCAAGCAACAATTGCTGCCGCAAGAGGAAAAGTTAGAAATTTTTCGTCATAAAAGCGATTTGTTTATCGGCATTCCCAAAGAGACTTCCTACCAAGAAAGACGCATTTGTTTAACGCCCGATGCGGTGAATTCACTGACTTCACACGGACACCAAGTAATGATTGAAGCCGGAGCCGGATTAAGTTCGAGTTACACCGATAAAGAATTCAGCGACGCCGGAGCCATCATTACCAACGACACCAAAAAAGTGTTCAGCTGCCCAATGATTTTAAAGGTAGAGCCGTTAACAATGGAAGAAATCGGAATGGTGAATCAGAATGCCATTATCATTTCGGCCATCCAATTGAAAACCCGAAAAAAAGAATATTTCGAAGCTTTATCTAAGAAAAAAGTAACAGCTTTAGCCTTTGAATATATCAAAGACGAAGACGGCTCTTATCCTGCTGTAAAATCGCTGAGCGAAATTGCCGGTACTGCTTCTGTCTTAATTGCCGCCGAGTTGATGATTAACAACGAATTTGGCAAAGGATTGCTTTTAGGGAATATTACCGGAGTGCCGCCTACCGATGTCGTGATTTTAGGAGCCGGAACTGTAGGTGAATTTGCCGCTAAAACAGCTTTAGGTTTGGGTGCGAATGTTAAAGTCTTTGACAATTCCATTACCAAATTGCGTCGTTTGCAAAACAATTTGAACCAAAGAATATTCACTTCTACCATACAACCCAAATCGTTACTCAAAGCATTAAGAAGATGTGATGTAGCAGTAGGCGCTATGCGCGGCAAGGACCGCTGCCCGGTTGTTGTAACCGAAACTATGGTAGAACACATGAAAAAAGGCGCTGTGATTGTTGATGTGAGCATTGATACCGGTGGTTGCTTTGAAACTTCGGAAGTGACCACACATGAATCGCCAACCTTCATTAAAAACAACGTAATTCATTATTGTGTACCGAATATTCCGTCTCGTTATTCTAAAACGGCTTCGTTATCGATCAGCAATATTATCACACCTTACCTACTACAAATTGCGGAAGACGGCGGATTAGAAAGCGCTATCCGATGCAATAAAGGATTGAAAAACGGTGTTTACCTCTACCACGGTATTTTGACCAACAAAGCCATAGGCGATTGGTTTAACTTGCCGGACAACGACATTAATTTGATTGTCTTTTAAAATAATCCGCTTCGTTATTTACTGTAACTCTAACATTGATTACTTTTGCTGAAAAGAATCAATTATGAAGTTTTATCAACGATTTGCTTACTATTTGGTAGGCTTTAGTATCGGGATGTTTTTTGTAGTCTTAATTTGGAGCGGCAAAGATACCCGATGCAATTATTTCCCCAACGCCAGGGTGCTGAACGACCTAAGGAACAAACCTTTTCATTACGACAGTTTGGCTACCCAAAAACTAAATGAAAAATGGGTTGACACCGCCGACATTAGAGCCACACTAACCCACGGCGATGTAGATTTTGATATGAGCAACAAACCTTTAGATGGCGGAAAAGTATACATCATAGAAGGAAAGAAAAAACAAAACTTACCCATCGTTTTAAAAGTCATCAACTACTCCAACAAAGCTATTTTAAAAGACATTACAAAAAAATAAATACTATAATAAAAAAAGGGTTGTCATAATGACAACCCTTTTTTTTTATCTAGTGAGAAAAGACTAAGCTTGTTCTCCTTTGTGACGACTTTCGATTTCTTCGATGTCTTTTTTGCTCACACTGTCAACCAAGATTGGCGTTGCGATAAACAAGGAAGAATAAGTTCCTACTACGATACCAACCAACATCGCGAAGATAAATCCACGGATAGACTCACCACCAAAGATGAACATGATTAACAATACCAAAATCATCGTTAATGAAGTGTTGATGGTTCTGGAAAGTGTAGTATTAATAGACGCATTTACCACATCTTTGAACGAACCTTTAATATTACCGGCCAAGAACTCACGTACCCTGTCGAATACAATTACGGTATCGTTCATAGAGTAACCGATTACCGTTAAGATAGCGGCGATAAAGTGTTGGTCCATTTCCATGTGGAATGGCATGTATTTGTATAATAATGAATACAATCCTAATACGAAGATAACATCGTGTAGTACTGCTGCAATAGCTCCTAAAGAGTATTGCCATTTGCGGAATGAAATAACCAAATACAAACCAACAACCAACATAGCTCCGATAACTGCCCAGAAAGAGTTAGTCTTAATATCGGCAGAAATAGCAGCACCAACTTTAGACGCTTGTAAAACTCCGAATTGTTTTCCTTCGTAAGTATTGATAAATTTATCGTAAGTCAAATCAGCATTGTAGTATTTTTTCAAAGCATTGAATAACAACTCGTTTACTTCTTTATCTACTTCAACACCATCTTCTTTGATTTTGTATTTGGTAGTTACTTTCAACTGATCGTCGTCTCCGAAAACTTTAGCTTCAACAGTTACGCCGAATGCCGCTGTCAATTCCTCAGAAACCTGAGTAGCTTCAACCGGTTTTTCGAATTTCACTTGGAAGGTTCTTCCA
>JBEBBH010000228.1:0-6764 GCA_041158485.1 Bacteroidota bacterium
CCTTCTTCGCGCAAACGCGGCGCATCTTCTTCATAATAGCGTTCTAAAGTAGCCTTACTGTCGGTGGTGTATTGAATAGAATAGGTAGTGCCGCCCATTTCTTCTTCCACCAAAACTTTAACCATACGTGCCGCCGAAAATTTGCCGGTAGCCAACACGTCACTGATGTGTTTTTCTTGCATCCATTGCATCCATTGGTCGTGCACACTTTCGTGTATGTTGATGGTAACGTTATAGAGTATCATATGATTTTAGATTTTAGAGTAACGATTTTAGATTTCAGAATTATAATCTGCCAACTGCGACTGAATACTACAAATTGGTATCGCCGCGCAGTTTTCGGTATTTGTTCCTCGAGTCGACAAAGTAAATGCTGTCCTCGTGCTTGAAGATGATTTCCTCATACAACGGTTTGGCTTTTTCGGCATCGTTCAGATTCACATTGTAAATTTCGGCTGAATAGTACAGTGCTTCATCGCGGTAAATACAGTCTTTGTGGTTGTTTAAAAGGTTGGCGTAATAGTCTAAAGCTTGGGTATAATCGCCCATTTTTTCATAGGTTTTTCCCAAGCGAAGTAAGGTTACCGGTTCTATGGTTTCGCCTTTGTGCTCTTTTAAAATGAGTTGGAACTGCGCCAAGGCTTCCGGTTTTTTATTTTGATACAACAAGAAATCGGCACGCGCCAATTTTTTCAATGCTACTTGAGTTGAATCTTCCACGGTATTGTCGCTAATGAGTAAGAACAAATCCAAAGCATCGTTGGCGATCAGTTGGGTTGAAGCCGATTTTAGTACTTTGAGTTGGTGCGAAGCCCATTCGAAATCACCTTTGTAGTAACTGGTTTTGGCCGTTTTGAGTTGCGCTTCCTGTCCAGTAACATCGCCACTCATGTCTTCGCTGACTTGCGAATAATAAATTAAGGCTTGGTTGAATTTTTCTTCAAACAACAGTATGTCCGCCATTTGCATTTTCAAATCGGCCATTTGGTAGCGGTTCACCGGCATTTCCATGGCGTTTTTCAAAATCATTTTGGCTTTTTCGGGATTGTTCAGGTGGAAAGCGGTAAAGTCGGCTTCCAATTCGAGCAATGCTAAAGTGTACGGACTCACGCCGAATTCTTTAATTAATCTATCTAAAGTAGCGGTGATTTCGGGGTAATCTTTAGCCGTAGCACGGTCGATTTTCATCTCCAACAAATAAGAATGCGCTTGCATCAGCAATTCCAAATCGTTAGTGTTTTCTAAAACGAAGGTTAAGATTTCCGAAGCCGAATCCTGATCGTTATCGCTGATGGCCATTTGCGCCAAATTGACAATATTGCTGAATGAATCCGGATTTCTTTTGTAAATGGCTTTTTGTTGGATGAAGGCTTTGCCGTATTCTTTTTGTTGGACAAAAAACCAGCTTAAAAAGTCGTTCCAAAACACCTCTTGCGTTTTTTGCGCCCGCAGCAATAACGCTTTTTTCAGGCTGTCGTTAAAATTGGCATCGGCATCCTCAGTCATAAAACGCGACAACTGATTTTGAATGATGGGCAAGTTTTGCGGATTTTGATAGGCTTCCAATAAATAGGTTTCTATCATCAAATCGGGTTCGCCTTTCTGGCCGTAAATCATCGCCATTTGAAAATTGAAACTCAATTTAGGATCGGTTTCCAAAGCCGTTTTATAAGCCAAAAGCGCATAATCAAACAAAGCTTTTCGCTCGAAAGTATAGGCGATGCCGTAAGCCTCGGGCGCATTTTTTTTGATTTTATCTATGGCTTGGTCGAAATATTTATTGGCTTTTTCTTGGTTTTTTTGCAGTTGGTAATTGTATCCTAGTTCCACCAATAACGTGTTTTGACGGTATTTGTCTAAACGCGCTTGTATGGCTTTTTCGGCTTTGTCGTACTGTTGTAATTGTTGGTAACATTCTACTACTCTTTGAAAGTAATTGGTGTTGCCTTGTTGGCCTTTAAGTAGTTCTTCATAGCTCACTAAGGCTTTTTCGAATTCGCCACGGTCAAAGTAATTGTTGGCCAATTGTTCGTTTTGAGCTTCAGCCCAAATCGACAGGAACAACAACAAAACCGTGAGTAATTTTTTCATGACTACAGTAAAACAACAATGTACTAAAGTAACACTTTTTGTGTTCGTTTAGTACATTGTTTAGGTAAGTTTAACGCAATTAGTTAATGATGTCAAAACCGGTGTAAGGTCTTAACACTTCCGGAATAACGATGCCTTCCGGAGTTTGGTAATTTTCTATAATACCGGCCAATACGCGAGGTAAAGCCAATGAACTGCCGTTTAAGGTGTGTGCCAATTGGGTCTTGCCGTCTTTTCCTTTGAAACGCAATTTCAAACGATTGGCTTGGTAGGTTTCAAAATTCGACACCGAAGAGATTTCCAACCAACGATCTTGCGCGGTAGAAAACACTTCAAAGTCGTAGGTCATGGCCGAAGCAAATCCCATATCGCCACCGCACAAACGCAAAATGCGGTACGGGAGTTTTAATTCTTTTAAAATCGATTTTACGTGTTCCACCATACCGTCTAAGGCTTCGTATGATTTTTCAGGATGTTCGATGCGAACAATTTCAACTTTGTCAAATTGGTGCAAACGATTCAAGCCGCGAACATGCGCGCCCCAAGAACCGGCTTCTCTGCGGAAACACGGCGTATAACCTGTGGCTAAAATCGGCAAGTCTTTTTCTTGTAAAATCACATCGCGGTAAATGTTGGTTACCGGCACTTCAGCAGTTGGAATTAAGTACAAATCGTCTTTGGCATCATGGTACATTTGCCCTTCCTTGTCAGGCAATTGTCCGGTGCCGTAAGCCGAAGCTTCATTCACCATGTGCGGCACTTGGAATTCTTGGTAACCGGCTTCGGTGTTTTTATCCAAGAAGTACGAAATCAAAGCGCGTTGTAGTTTGGCACCTTTGCCTTTGTAGACCGGAAATCCCGGAGCGGTAATTTTAGTCCCCAATTCGAAATCGATGATGTCGTATTTTTTGATTAAATCCCAATGCGGCAAAGCGCCTTCGTGCAATACCGGAATGTCGCCTTCCTGAAATACATTAAGATTATCGTCGGCCGATTTGCCGTGCGGTACTAAATCGGCAGGCGTGTTGGGCAACAAATACATTTTTTGCAGCAACTCGTTGGCATAAGCGTCTAATTTCTCAGACAATTCTTTGCTGGTTTCCTTGAGTTGACTCGTTTTTTGTTTTAAAATTTCGGCTTTGGCTTTTTCTCCATTCTTCATCATTTCGCCTATGGCCGAGGAGAGTTTGTTGGCTTCCGCCAGGGTATTGTCGAGCGCCACTTGCGTGCTTCTTCTATTTTCATCTAACTGGATGGCTTCTTCCACGATAGCGGTAGCATCCATATTTCTTTTGGCTAAAGCGGCCAGCACTTTTTCCTTATTTTCTCTGATGTAACTAATTTGTAACATGACGGTTTTCTTTATTACGCCCGCAAATTTAGTGAAATGTTTGATATAACCTTTGGGATGCTTAAAAACTTCGGTCCTTAACCCGATAAGATACCGTTGGTTAGCAAGTTGTTTTATTGTGAAAGGCATATCGGCTTTCTACAATTATTGTTATATTCGCAGAAATTCAACGGTTTGCTATGAAAAACATTTACTTTTTACTGGTTTTTTTTACAATTTCTTCGGTTTTTGGCCAAAGCGATGTTTTAGAAACCCATACGATTGCCGAAATGGAAGGGAAATCGGCATCAAGAACCCTAAATTTTCAGGCCAACGCCAATACACTTAATTACGATGTGACCTATCACAAGTTGGAACTCACAGTGGATCCGGCGATTTATTTCATTACCGGAAAAGTAACCACCACTTTTACCGCCTTGGCTGATATGAGTACGGTGACTTTTGATTTGGCTAATGAATTGGCTGTTACTTCTGTAAAACAAGGAACAACCACCTTGAGTTTTGTGCAAAACGGGAACAACGAGTTGGTCATTACCTTACCTAGTACCTTGACTACCGGAAATTCAGCTACCCTAGAAATGATGTATTCCGGTGAGCCACCACAAAATGCTTTTGAAGCGTTTGCGGTTAATGTGCATTCGGGAGCAGCGGGAATGTGGACGTTATCAGAACCTTACGGTGCCAGAGATTGGTGGCCTTGCAAACAAGATTTAAGTGATAAAGTCAACAACATAGATGTCTTTGTTACAGCACCAAGTCAGTATGTAAGCGTGGCAAACGGATTGGAACAAAGTCAAGTGGTGAATGGCAACGGCACGAAAACTACTCATTTCCACCACAGCTATCCGATTCCGGCTTATCTGATCGCTTTTGCGGTAACCAATTACCAAGTATACACCCAAACCGCAGGAACCGCGCCCAATACTTTTCCGATTGTGAACTATATCTACCCGGAAAATTACACTTCGGCCGTGAATTCTGTAGCACAGACCTTGCCGATTATGAATTTGTTCGAAACCTTATTCGAACCCTATCCGTTTCGAAATGAAAAGTACGGTCATGCTCAATTTGGTTGGGGTGGTGGTATGGAACACACCACGGTTTCGTTTATGGGAAGTTTTGGCCGTGGCTTGATTGCTCACGAATTGGCGCACCAATGGTTTGGCGATAAAATTACTTGTGGGACATGGAAAGACATTTGGCTCAATGAAGGATTTGCTACCTATTTATCGGCATTAGTGATTGAAAACTTAGACGGCTTGAACGCCTTTGTCGCACAAAAGACAAGTATGGTTGATTATATTACTTCCAGTCCGTCGGGTAATTTGTATTTAACCGATGTGCAACTGACTGATGTAGGCAGAATTTTCAGCAGTCGCCTTAGTTACAACAAAGGAGCCATGGTATTGGAAATGTTGAGGTTTAAAATGGGAGACACAGCTTTTTTTCAAGCCATACGCAATTATTTAGCCGATCCGAATTTGGCTTATGATTACGCGGTGACTACCGATTTAAAAGCGCATTTGGAAGCGGTGTACGGACAAAGTTTAACGGAGTTTTTCAACGATTGGGTATACAATCAAGGATATCCAACTTATACCATTACGGCTCAAAATTGGGGAACGGGACAAGCGCGATTCGTAATCAATCAAACCCAATCGGATCCTTCGGTTAGCTTTTTTGAGATGCCGGTACCGATTCGCATTACCGGAACAGGCGGGCAAACCGCTAATTTGGTTTTAAACAATACTAGTAACGGTCAGGTGTTTATTCAAAACGTGCCTTTTACCATAACCGGAGTTCAGTTTGATCCCGAAGTTCATCTCATTTCCAAGAACTCCAGTGCTACTTTGGCCAATGAAACGTTCTCGTTAGCGCAAGCCATAGTGCTTTATCCTAATCCGAGTCACGACGAATTGCACCTGCAAATGCCTTCGGATTTGGTTGTTGAACAGGTGATTATTTACAATAGTTTAGGACAAAAAATACTTAGCGACAATCGTTTGGATATAAACATTAGCGGTCTTTCAAGCGGAGTTCATTATGTTGAAATACAGACCGCTGAAGGAACGATTCATAAAAAATTCATAAAAGAATAACCAAACACAAATAATATATGCAGGAGTAAGGTGAAAACCTTACTTTTGTGCGTTTAAAAGAAATGACAGTTTAACAAATGGAAATTGCAATCAAACTCTCTCAGTTTCTACTGAGCTTATCAATACTTATCATCCTTCACGAATTAGGTCACTTTATTCCGGCCAAGTTATTCAAAACCAGAGTCGAAAAGTTCTACTTGTTTTTTGATATCAAATATTCACTACTCAAAAAGAAAATAGGCGAAACCGAATACGGTATTGGCTGGTTGCCACTAGGGGGTTATGTTAAAATATCAGGTATGATAGATGAGAGCATGGATACCGAGCAATTGGCACAAGAGCCGCAACCTTGGGAATTTCGTTCTAAACCGGCCTGGCAACGCTTAATCATTATGTTAGGTGGTGTGACGGTGAATTTCATTTTGGCGTTCATCATTTACATTGGAATGACTTTCTTTTATGGCGAAAAATACATCGAGAACGCTAACATAAAAGATGGGGTTTGGGTGCACAATGTAGAGTTGGAAAAAGCCGGTATTAAAACCGGTGATAAGTTGGTGTCTGTTGATGGTAAGCCAATCGAAAAGTTTGAACCGTCTGTGAACATGGATGTTTTGATGGCCAAAACCGTAATAGTGAATCGCAATGGTCAAGAAACAACTGTAAATCTGCCTAACAATTTTATCGGGAAGTTTATCGATCAAGATAAGAAGTCATTGATTAGTTTGAGAATGCCTTTCGTAGTAGGCGGATTTGCCGATAATTCACCTAACAAAGAGCAATTGAAGCCTAAAGATATTTTTGTTTCGGTTAATGGACAAGCGTTAAAATATTTTGACCAATCAAAAGCTATTTTTGCCGCTCATAAAGGCAAGCAGGTTGCTGCCATTGTCTTGCGTGATGGTAAAGAAACCCCGGTAACTTTATCGGTAAACCAAGAAGGCAAGTTGGGTATTGGACCGGCTGAAGTCACCGAAGCCAATTTAGAGAAGTTGGGGTATTACAAATTTAATACTGAAACATTCGGTTTCTTTGAGTCTATTCCAATCGGAATCGAAAAAGGATTTACACAATTAGAAAACTATTGGAAGCAACTAAAACTGATCTTCAATCCAAGCACCGGAGCTTATAAAGGCGTTGGCGGATTCCATGCTATATACAATGTATTCCCGGACAGTTGGAGTTGGGAAGTGTTTTGGGGCATCACCGCTTTGTTGTCAATC
>JBEBBH010000229.1:0-2657 GCA_041158485.1 Bacteroidota bacterium
TCATGTCTGACGCGAAGAACAAACACGCATTGGCAACATCTTCCGGAGTACCACCACGTTTTAACGGAATAGAATCTCTCCAACCTTGAACCACATCGTCGTTTAATTTAGCAGTCATTTCAGTTTCGATAAAGCCCGGGGCAATCGCATTACAACGGATGTTTCTCGATCCTAATTCTAACGCTACCGATTTAGTAAAACCAATCATACCGGCTTTAGAAGCTGCGTAGTTAGCTTGACCCGCATTACCTTTTACACCTACGACAGAACTCATATTCACGATAGAACCTTTGCGGTTTTTAAGCATGATTTTTTGAACAGCTTTGGTCATATTGAAAACCGACTTCAAGTTGATTTCGATTACCTTATCAAAATCTTCCTCGCTCATACGCATTAAAAGGTTGTCTTTGGTAATACCGGCGTTGTTAATCAAAACATCAACATTACCAAAATCCGCCATAACATCGTCCACTAATTGTTGGGCTTCGTTAAAATCAGCTGCATTTGATTTGTATCCTTTGGCTTTGATGCCTAAGGCAGTCAATTCGTTTTCCAATGCCAAAGCACTTTCGGCAGAAGAACTGTATGTAAAAGCTACATTAGCGCCGTGTTGGGCAAAAACTTTAGCAATTCCGCTTCCGATTCCTCTACTGGCACCGGTGATGATGGCTACTTTTCCTTCTAATAATTTCATGGTGTAAAAAATTAAATAACTTAGTACTGTTGATTAAAACAGTTGACTTTCTATGTTTAATGAAAGCCCAAATATAGGAATATTTTACAGGTTGAAAAAAGATACTTTTACATTTAAACCATTTCGATTTTTCAATGTCTTAAAGAAATCTTAAAATTGCCAATGCCAAATTATCAAATCCTTTTTGAAAGACTTTATCACGAGCACAAAACGCTCGTGTACAATATGGCATTGCATTATCTGCAAAATATTGAAGATGCGGAAGAAGTGACTCAGGATGTTTTTGTTAAAGTCTACCATTCCTTGACACACTTTCAGCAGAAATCATCTTATAAGACTTGGATATACCGTATCACCATCAACCAGTGTTTGGATTTTACTAAAAAGAAGAGCAGCCGGAAACGCCTCTATCTCTTTGGCGCAAAAAGCGAAAACGAAAGCGAGTACCTAAACACTACAAACTTTGAACATCCCGGCATTTTAATGGAAAACCAAGAAGCCGCAGCCCAATTGTTTGCTGTGATCAATACCTTAACCGAAAATCAAAAAACGGCTTTCTTGCTTTCAAAACTGGACGGTTTGAGCAATCCCGAAATTGCCGAAATCATGGAAACGAGTATTTCAGCTGTTGAATCCCTGATTTTCAGAGCAAAAGGTTCGCTTCAGGAAAAATTGTCAAAAAAATTTACCGAGTACCGCAAGAAATAAAAATAACCTTCGTCTAAGCTATTATGGAAAAAGAACAATGGATTCAAACTGTTTTGAACAGCACCAACGGAATGTCAGCAGCAATGCCGAGTGACGATTTGTTGGCTAAAATTCAGCTCAAAATCAAACAGCGGGAAAAAGTAGCGCCAACTACGGTTTGGTGGATAGCCGCTTCCATTGCGGTTTTAGTGACTTTGAATGTAGCGTTGCTTCAAAAAGCTAAAACGAAAGACAATTCCAACAGCAGTTATTTAGAACACACTTTAAACCAAAGCAATCAGCTTTATTAGTTATGGAAAGAACAAAATTATTAACGATTACGATTATTGGACTATTGTTGATTAACCTGGCAACTTTAGGTTTTCTTTTCCTAAACGGTTCCAAACCGGACGGTAGGCCACACGAAGGAAGACGACAACCCAAAACAATCATCATAGAAAAATTACAATTTGATGCTGCTCAACAAAATGAATACGAAAAACTAATTCGTTGGCATCGAGGAGCAATTGACCAATTGGATGATTCCATTCGTCAAACCAAGAATAAATTATATTCTGGTTTATCCGAAACTAACATCAATACCAAAACCAAAGACAGTTTGATTGCAGTTTTAAATGCGTACCAAAAGCAAGTAGAAGAAACGCATTTCAAACATTTTGAGGATATTAAAAAGCTTTGCAAACCTGAGCAGCAAGAAGATTTCAAGGCGCTGACCGAAGAATTGTCGAGAATATTTGCGCCAAGACCACGCCGACCAAGACATGAGTAAGACACTGCGGTCGGTAATCCTTTGGCTATGTTGTATAACAGTTCAAGCGCAAAGCAAAGATTCTGTAACGGTAAATTTCAAATTGTTTTTTGACCATAAGCCTTTGCTATTGAACCAAACTTACGTTACGGTCAATAAAGACTCCGTTTCTATCAGTACTTTCAAGTGTTATGTTTCTGATGTTGTCATTCAATACGCAGACCAAACCGTTTACCACGAAAAAAACAGTTACCACCTACTCGATTCAGAAATCACGAATTCGATGAAAGTTCGTTTGCCCAATAGCAAAACAAAAACAATTTCGAAAGTGATTTTCAATATAGGAATTGATAGCCTTACCAATACTTCCGGTGCTTTGAGTGGCGATTTAGATCCAACGAAAGGAATGTATTGGGCTTGGCAAAGCGGTTACATCAATTTGAAGATAGAAGGTCAAAGTCCGAGTTGTAAAACCAGAAAACAGCAGTTTCAATTTCATTTGGGCGG
>JBEBBH010000230.1:0-9038 GCA_041158485.1 Bacteroidota bacterium
AAAACAAAAAAGATACAGCGGACAGCGGGAATAGGGATTACTGAAACAGCCCAAGCCATTGCGCTGCCAATTCGCTTCACTCGTGTCGCTTCCAAAAAGCCCTGCGAAGGTAAAAAAATAACCCGAAAATCTCAAGGAAATTTTCGGGTTATGCGATTAGAAAAATGGCAGACTAATCTACGTTATCATGCAAGAATGAATTGTTAGTACGGATTTGCAAATCGTCGTTACTATCGGTTCCTAAAGACATTCTGGAGTTTGCGTTATTGCCGGTGTTGTTTGACAGGTCAACACCTAATCTTTTGTATGCCGGTTCTTTTTCCAATTCCTCAATTCGTGAAGGATTGTTGTGGAATTTGTAATTGAACTCTTTTAATTTTCTTCTGCGCTCGTCGGCTCTGTGTTTCAAGGTTTCTTCTATAGTCATTTCTACCGGAGACACTTCGTCGAAATAGTTTACCGCTTGCGGTTTTTCGGTTTCTACCTTCATGGTAAAGTTCAACTCTTCTGCGATTGGCTCTTCCACTACTTTAGCGACCGGTTTAGAGTTTAACAAGTCGTTTTCCACTTCCATGTACTCTTCCAAAGAATATTTGATTACACCGCCTTCATTGACTTCAGTAACAGGAACAAATTCAACGGCTTCATTCACTATGATATCATTAGCGTTTGCAGATAAATCGAAAACAATTTTGGTTTCCTCAATAGGTTGAACAGCTTCTACCGTTTCTATTTTTTCGAATACAGGCGTTGCAGCCGGCATGTCGAAAGTGAAAGTGATTTGCTCTTCTTCTGCAACATTGGTTGGTTCTACGACGTCCATGGCTTTTACTTCCGGAGTGGTCACTTTGAAATCAATGTCTTTAATAGGAGAAACGATTTCGAAAGTCACGTCTAAGTTGCGAATGAACTGGTTCATGGCGATCAACTCATTTTCGTTGATGGCCGCCGGAGTTTCAACCACAGGCGCTTGAATTTCTTCTTCGATCAATTCGAATACTATTTTTTCTTCCGGGGTTTCCGCTTTTGGTGTATCAATAACATTTTGGAATACTTCAACCGGTTTTTGTGTTAAGTCGCGCACCAATTTTTGGTCGTCTTCCAAGGCGTGAACAATTTTTTTCACTTCTGTATTAACGATACCGTTTTGTTGTTCTACATTAAAACCGGTAGCGATAATGGTTACCGCAATGGCTTCGCCCAAGCTTTCGTCTTCACCAACACCCATGATGATGTTAGCGTTGAAGCCTGCTTCGGTTTGGATATGATCGTTGATTTCTCCGATTTCGTCAATGGTAATTTCGTTAGAGCCTGAAACGATAAGCAACAATACGTTTTTAGCTCCGGTGATTTTATTATCGTTTAACAATGGAGAATCCAAAGCCGTGATGATGGCTTCTTTGGCACGGTTATCACCGGTAGCCACAGCAGAACCCATAATAGCAGTACCGCTATTGGACAATACGGTTTTGGCATCTTTTAAGTCGATGTTTTGCGTGTAGTGATGCGTAATAACTTCTGCGATACCGCGAGAAGCCGTAGCCAACACTTCATCGGCTTTAGAGAATCCGGCTTTGAAACCTAAGTTTCCGTACACTTCTCTTAATTTATTGTTATTGATAACAATCAAAGAATCAACTTGTTTTCTTAATTTTTCAACGCCTAACAACGCTTGTTCCGAACGCACTTTCCCTTCAAATTGGAATGGAATAGTGACGATTCCCACAGTAAGAATATCTCTTTCTTTGGCCAATTGAGCAATTACCGGCGCAGCACCTGTTCCGGTTCCACCGCCCATACCGGCTGTAATGAAAACCATTTTGGTATTGCTGTCCAACATTTTTTCAATATCGCCCACGCTTTCCAAAGCCGATTGGTGTCCTACGTCGGGGTTAGCGCCTGCGCCAAGACCTTCGGTTAAGTTCACTCCTAACTGAATTTTGTTAGGTACCGGACTGTTTTGCAATGCTTGTGAGTCGGTGTTACAAACAATGAAATCTACACCTTTGATTCCTTGTTTAAACATGTGATTGATAGCGTTACTTCCGCCGCCACCAACACCGATTACTTTGATCACATTTGATTGATTCTTTGGTAAATCAAATGAGATGCTTCCAAATTCTGAGTTGCTTATCATACTATTTTGGTGTTAGGTATTTATTCTGTTATTCTTTACTCTGCGTTATCTAAAAAATCTTTAATCTTGTCTACATAGCGATCAAAGAAGGAGCGCTTAATTTGCTTTTCTGTCTCGCGCTCTACCGGTTTTTCTATTTCCACCGGTTGCTCTATGGCTGCAACCACCTCTTCTTTCGGTTCGAACACCGGTTGTTGTGGAGCGGCTTTCGGGGCTTCGGTTACTACTTCTTTCAACTCTATTTTGTAGGCGCTGATAGAGTTGTTTTCGATGCTGTTCATCACCAATCCGACTGCGGTAGCAAATAACGGACTGGAAATTTCTTCGCCCGAGTTACCGGCTAAATGCTCGTTAGGATAACCAATTCTGGTATCCATTCCGGTGATGTATTCCACCAATTGCTTGATGTGTTGGAGTTGCGAACCGCCACCGGTTAACACAATTCCGGCAATTAATTTTTTACGTGGATCTTCGTGCCCGTAAGCTTTGATTTCCGTGAAAACCTGTTCTATAATTTCCACTACTCTCGCGTGGATTATTTTTGATAAATTTTTAAGCGAAATCTCTTTTGGATCTCTGCCTCTAAGGCCCGGAATCGAAACAATTTCGTTGTCTTTATTTTCGCCCGGCCAAGCAGATCCAAATTTCACTTTCAACAATTCGGCTTGCTTTTCGATAATCGAGCAACCTTCCTTGATGTCGTCTGTAATGACATTTCCCCCGAAAGGCACTACTGCGGTATGGCGAATGATGCCGTCTTTGAAGATGGCCAAATCTGTGGTTCCGCCTCCAATATCGATTAATGCTACACCGGCTTCTTTTTCTTCCTGACTCAAAACCGCATCGGCTGAAGCCAATGGTTCTAGCGTCAATCCAGACAATTCAATGCCTGAACTTTGGATGCATCTGCCTACGTTTCTGATGGAAGATGCTTGTCCGACTACTACGTGGAAACTGGCTTCCAAGCGAGCGCCGTACATTCCGATAGGTTCTTTAATCTCTGTTTGTCCGTCGATTTTGAACTCCTGAGGCAATACGTGGATGATTTCTTCTCCCGGCAGCATGGCCAATTTGTTCACTTGGTCGATAAGCAATTGAATATCTTTCCCGCTGATTACCTCCTCAGGATTGGTACGAATTACGTAGTCCGTGTGTTGTATACTTCGGATGTGTTGTCCGGCGATACCAACTACCACATCGTTTATTTTGTAACCTGAATTATTTTCTGCCTCAAGAACTGCTTGTTGAATAGACTGAATGGTTTGGGTGATATTGTTTACCACACCGCGAGCCACACCAAGGCTTTTGGATTTGCCTACGCCCAAAATCTCCAATTTCCCATACTCATTCTTCTTGCCAATCATGGCTACAATCTTGGTTGTCCCAATGTCTAACCCTACTGCAATATTCTCTTTTTCCATAATCTTCTATTTAATGCACACCACTTGCTTGGTAAACTTTAAATTAATTCTTCGGTACTTTTCCAAAGTGCTGTCGGAAACAGCCTTCTGAAAAAAGGCTTTATAATTCTTAAATTTTCTTTCAATGTTAATGGTTCTTCCAAAATCGATTTGGTAATCGTAGTTTCGGTTGGCCATAACCATGCTTCCATTAGACAAAATTTGCACGCCGATAATGTTTTTTTTCAAAAAATCATCTTCGACAATATTTCTCAAAACTTCCGCTAATTTTTCTTTTTTTACTGCTTCAATTTCACCTGAAACTAAGGGCACTCTGGCAGTGAAATTATCAGACAACGGCATTTTATTTCCCTCATTATCAATATAAAAAGAACCCGCTTCTTCAAACACACGACCCAGCGGTTGTTTTTGTTCCACCACTGCTTTTAAAACCCCATCAACACTGACAAAAACATCAGCTTTGTAAACCATTGGATGACTGCTTACAGTTTTCTCCAATTTATTCAAATCTAAACCATCTTTATTGATAGTTTTTAGGTCCTCATTTTTTTCTATTAACAATTTATTAACCGTTTCAGGCTTTAAAAAAAGGCTGTTTTCACCTACAAAAACCACTTCAGTTTTTGCAATTTTTCGCGCGGAATTTCGGTGCGAAGTGAACGAAAACAGGAAGATGACAACGAAAATCATCAACAGCAATCTGATATTGGTCCAGGTTAACAATTTCATGACAACGCCAATTTAATTTTCGGAACTAATTCGCCAATATCTCCGGCGCCGATAGTGACAATTATTTTAGCGGAATTTTCTAAAATAGTCGGAATCAAATCGCCTTTGGAAACCAATTTTTTATTCGGATTTTCCATTTTGGAAAGCAGCCAACTTGACGTGACTCCCTCCATAGGTAATTCTCTGGCCGGATAAATATCTAACAATAAAATTTCGTCGAATTGCGACAAACTTTTGGCAAAATCATCGGCAAAATCTTTGGTTCTGCTGAACAAATGCGGTTGGAATACTGCCAGCACTTTTTCTCCCGGATACAACTCGCGAACCGCTTGGTGCACGGCATTGATTTCGGTTGGATGGTGCGCATAATCATCGATGTAAACCAAATCGCTGGTTTTGATTTGATACGAAAATCGGCGCTGAATTCCTTTAAATGATGCCAAGGCCTTAGCAATGGACTCGGTTGGGGTACCATAAGTTTTAGCCATTGCCAAAGCCATCAGGGCATTCATTAAATTGTGTCTTCCGGGCAAACCGAACTGCAAATCACGGATGGTTTCTGAAGGCGTTTGCACATCAAAAACATAAAATCCGTTTTCAATTCGGATATTCAAAGCAGTATAGGTCGCTGCATCATTGATACCGATAGTTAACCCTTCTAACGGCAACCCTTTTGGGACAAAAAGTTGGTTTTTATCGGCTACTTTATTGGCAAATTCTCTAAAAGAATCCTCAATGGCGGTAGCATCGCCGTAAATATCTAAGTGATCGGCATCCATAGAAGTCACGCAAGCGATATCCGGATGCAAATGCAAAAATGAACGATCAAATTCGTCGGCTTCCACCACAGTAACCGTTTTACCGCTACCGATCAAGTTGGAGTGGTAATTTTCGACTATACCGCCTAAAAAAGCCGTAACATCGGCACCACTTTCGTAAAGGATATGTCCTAAAATACTGGAAGTAGTAGTTTTGCCATGCGTACCGGCTACGGCGAAACAAAAAGTATCTTTGGTAATAATCCCCAATACTTCAGCACGCTTTTTAACTACGTAATCTCGCTCTAAAAAATAATTCCACTCCGAATGCGTTACCGGAACAGCAGGCGTGATGATTACGAGTGTGTTTTCGACATAAAAATCTTTCGGTATCAAACCGATATTGTCTTCAAAATGAATATCCATCCCAGCAGCAATCAATTCATCGGTTAACATAGTACGGGTTTTGTCATAGCCCGAAACTTTTTTTCCAATGTTTTGGAAATAACGTGCCAAGGCGCTCATTCCGATGCCTCCGATGCCGATGAAATAGACGTTATGGATTTGGTTTAGATTCATTTTAAGATTCTGAGTGGCTGAGTTTACTTGATTAATTTAATTATTTCTTCTACTATGTCTTTGGTGGCATTGGGTTTGGCCAATTTTTTAATATTTTGGCTGAGCTCCTTTTGCCAATTTTCGTCGGTTAACAACTTAGAAAAGGTATTTTCAAATTGTTCGTCCAATTCGCTTTCACGTAATAAAACCGCACCGTTTTTATCGGCTATGGCTTTGGCGTTTTTGGTTTGATGGTCTTCGGCCACGTTAGGCGACGGAATGAAAATAGTTGGTTTTCCCACCAAACACAATTCGGATACCGATGACGCTCCGGCACGAGAAATGACAACATCGGCAGCAGCATAAATCAAGTCCATTTTATCTATAAATGCTACTACTTGCACATTTTCTCTTTCGTTGAAATGTTGGTATTCGTCGTAATACAACTTACCGCATTGCCAAAAAACTTGTACTCCGTTGGCCAATAGAAAATCGAGTTCTTTAGCGATTAATTGATTCACTCGTCTGGCGCCTAAACTGCCGCCAAGAACTAACAAGGTTTTTTTATTTGAATCCAAATTGAAATAAGCAATTCCCTCTACCTTTTTAGAGGAAACGTCTAACAAATCCTGTCGTACCGGATTCCCGGTAAAAACAATTTTATCTTTCGGGAAAAATCGTTCTAAATTTTCATAGGCTACACAAATTGCGTTTGCTTTTTTACTCAGCAATTTATTGGTAATGCCCGGATAGGAATTTTGTTCCTGAATAACCGTTGGGATATTCATACTGTTCGCCGCTTGCAACAAAGGTCCACTGGCAAAACCGCCGGTGCCGATGACCACATCGGGTTTAAATTTTCTGATAATTTTTCTCGATTTCCACAAACTGCTCATAAGCTTGAACGGAAACAACATGTTTTGCAATGTCAGCTTTCGTTGCAAACCGGCAATCCACAAGCCTTCGATTTTGTATCCGGCTTGAGGCACTTTTTGCATTTCCATTTTATCGCTGGCGCCTACAAAAAGAAATTCCGCCTCAGGGAATCGAGACTTTAACTCATTGGCAATGGCAATGGCCGGATAAATATGTCCGCCTGTACCGCCGCCGCTTACTATGAATTTTAATTTTTCCATTTACTTTTTCTTCAAAATAGGTTCCAACGGATTGGCCTCTTCTTGGATGGAATAACTTTCCAATTCGGCTTGCTCCGCTGCTTGTTCAGCCGCTTCCTCTTCTTGCAATTGTTTGTCAATCATGCGCTGTAAAGCGTCTTCTCGTTTTTGTTTTTCGGCTAACTCTTCTGCTATTTCTTCTTCTTTCTTGGTCACACTCAAAATAATACCCAGCGCCAAACAAGTCATCCAAATAGAACTACCACCGCTACTGATTAGCGGCAAGGTTTGTCCGGTTACCGGCAGTAACTCTACGGCTACGGCCATGTTGGTCATCGCTTGAAAAACTATCGGAAATCCTAACCCAATAACCACGAGTTTCCCAAAGAGCGAGTTGGCTTTGTGTGCGGCGACTACAAATCGGAACAGCAACAACAAATACAAACTCAACACTAAAATACCGCCGAATAAGCCGTATTCCTCCACGATAATCGCATAGATAAAATCGGAGGACGATTGTGGCAAGAAGTTTTTCTGCACACTTTTCCCTGGCCCTAATCCATACACACCGCCGGAAGCAATGGCAATTTTTGCCTTTTCGATTTGGTAATCGTCTTCATCGGGTTTGTCAGTTGTAAAATTGTCTATACGATTGATCCAAGTATCTACACGATTCGGAAACGCATCCGGAAATTGTTTGGCTACTAAAATAAAGAAAGTCAAACCCACCAATCCTGCACCTAAAATCACACCAATGTACTTGATTGGATATTTACCGATAAACGCCAACATGACTACCATCGCAAAAATCAAAGCCGCGGTTGACAAGTTGGCCGGAAGGATCAAGGCAATGGTAATGAAAACCGGCGTCCATAATTCCCAGAACGAATTTTGCAACGTAACTGGGGTTTCGCGGGTTTTCGACAAGTAGCGAGCCACAAAAACATAGAGTACCAAAGATGCTAAAGCCGAGGTTTGGAAGGTAATCCCAATAAACGGAATCTGAATCCATCGGCTGGCGTTAGCACCTTGTATTACCTTTCCGTTGACTAAAGTATATATCAATAAAACCCAAACCACCGGCAGCATTACACGCGAAATGGTTCTGAAATAATGATACGGTACTTTGTGAATTTTGTATAAAATAAAGAACCCAACAAAGACTTGAGCGCCGTGTTTGAGCAAATACGTCAAAGCATTCCCCGAACCGTGGCGCATATACGCCAAATTGCTGCTCGCGCTAAACACAGGCATAAACGAGAACAACGCCAACAAGGCCACGAAGGCCCAGATGACTTTATCTCCTTTTAAGCTGTGAATGAGTTCTTTCATTTTTAATTTTAGATATTAAATTTTAAATATTAAATATTCATTTATTGTTCAATCGGTTATTTACTGTTTTAAGTGTTGAGACAAAAATCGCAACTAATTCGCTTGATTCTTTTAAAGGAAATTCTAATTCTGATTTGCTTAACCAATTCATTTCAGTTATAATTTCAAGCCAAAATTGCGTTTCATCAACTTCTTCCAAAACAATATTTAATTTTGCTACAAACTCTTTATCACTTCTTGCTCTACATACGGCTCTGTAATTTGCACCGACAGAAGTTGCGCTTTTAGCCAATTGATTAATGACAACTCTTGATGAAATTGAATTCGGCATTTTCTCTACTAGGTTCAATATGAGTAAAGAGAATTGCTTCGTTCTATTTTTTAATTCATCATTTGTCATATTTGATATTTAATATCTAATATTTTAGATTATAAATTCTTTACTGCTACCTTAAATTGATTTCCTCTATCTTCATAGTTTTGGAACAAATCAAAGCTGGCACAAGCCGGAGACAACAATACCGCATCGCCTTTTTCTGCTAAATGCTTGGCCGTGTTCACTGCATCGCGCATGTTATCCACTTCTACCATCATATCTACTACATCGCTGAAGGCATCTATGATTTTTTTATTGTCTAAGCCCAAACAAATGATGGCTTTTACTTTTTCACGCACCAAAGGCATCAACTCGCTGTAGTCGTTACCTTTATCCACACCACCAACTATCCAAACCGTTGGCACCGTCATACTGTCTAAAGCGAAGAAAGTCGCATTGACATTGGTGGCTTTGCTGTCGTTGATGTACTGAACATTTTGAATTTTTAGTACTTTTTCCAAACGATGTTCAACGCCTTGGAAATTTGACAAACTTTCGCGTATGGTTTGCTTTCTGATTTTCATCAATTGGGCTACAGAAGTAGCGGCCATAGCGTTTTTCATGTTGTGTTTTCCTTCCAATGAAATGTCAGCGGTTTTCATTTCAAATTCT
>JBEBBH010000231.1:0-8825 GCA_041158485.1 Bacteroidota bacterium
ACTATGCTTTTGTGTTCTGCTTTACTTTCTTGTCCAAGCTCATACATATCGCCTATGACCACAATTTTATTAGGCTTATCCAATTGTATAAAATTCTCTAAAGCTACTCTCATACTGCTCGGATTGGCGTTATAAGCGTCCATAATGATTTCATTCGTATGCTTGATCATTAACTGAGAACGATTGTTATCGGGCACATAGGATTCGATAGCCGTCTTAATATCCTCAATCGGCACTTTAAAGTAATACCCAATAGTAATAGCCATACAAATATTAGTCGCATTATATAAACCAATTAAATGCGAAGCAATATCAACACCAAGCGCTTTGACTTTTACAAAAGGATTGGCAGCAACTGACTCAATAAAAACAGTCGCATCGGGATTGGTTTGACTAAAAGTAATTCTGTTGAAATGCACCGTTTTTTCGTTTTGCAAAGCATCATCTAAATTGACAAAAGTGGTTTTATTGCCCTTGGCTAAAAAAGCATACATTTCACTTTTCCCTTTAATCACACCTTCTACACCACCAAATCCCTCCAGATGCGCTTTCCCGAAATTGGTGATAAAACCATAATCCGGTTTCGCTATGTCGCATAAAAATTCAATTTCTTTTTGGTGATTTGCGCCCATTTCTACGATACCTATTTGGGTGGATTGGTCAAACGACAACAAAGTGAGTGGCACACCAATATGATTGTTCAAATTACCAATGGTAGCCTTAACTTGAAACTTTTTAGCCAAGACAACATTAACCAATTCTTTGGTCGTGGTTTTTCCGTTACTTCCGGTCAAAGCAATAATGGGCAGCTTTAAATATAGCCGATGGTAAGTGGCCAACTCTTGTAAAGCCGTTAAACTGTCCGGAACCAAGATTGTTCTGTGATCGATATAATACGCTTCGTTGTCAATTAAAACATACTTAGCGCCTTTTTGCAAAGCTTCTGCAGCAAAGGTGTTAGCATCAAAACGATCGCCTTTAATGGCTACAAAAAACGAGTCCTTATTAATCTTTCTGGTATCGATAGCAATCCCGGAGGTTTGCAAAAAAAGGCTGTGAATTTCTTGAATGGTCATGGGAAATATATTAAAACAAAAAAGCCCTTAAAAATAGGGCTTTTTTGGTATTGTTACGAACTATAATTAGTTTCTTGGTCTTTTCTTTTTGTCGGCTTTTGGACCTACTCTTGACATAGCACAACGGAATCCGATGTAATCTGTTGCAATATCTTGCGGGAAGTATCTTCTTTGCGCAGGATCCAACCAGTACGCTCTGTCTCTCCAAGAACCTCCTTTATAAACTCTTACATCATCGTTTACTAAAGTCGTTCTTTTGTTTGACTTGTCATACTTTTTAATCATGTTCCCTAAACTGTCAGTGTCAACATTGTGCTTAGGAGAATCATACATTCTTTGATCGTCTCTCAACTTACCTTTGTCGTCTCCTTCTTCAGAACCGAACTTAAAGTATCTTGAAGACTGTCTGTCACCATCACGATAGTTACGGTTATCAGATTTGTCAAAGTTTTGTCTTAAGTAAGTTTCTTTATCGTCAACCGGAACCTGAGCAATTTGACCAGGGAAGTTTCTAGAAACGATTTTACCGTTTGATAAAGTATCGAATTGTTGTGATTCAGCTGTAACCAATTCCACTTTTCCGTCTTCACCGATTTTGTTTTTCATGTAAACGTTACCTCTGTAGTAGTTGAAGTCATTCGCTTCATCATCTACGATAGGTCTGTAAACGTCTGCAACCCACTCGGCTACGTTACCGGCCATATCATACAAACCAAAGTCATTTGGAGGATACGACTTAACTTTATTAGTGATATCAGCACCGTCATCAGACCAACCTGCAATTCCACCGTAATCACCTTTTCCTTGTTTGAAGTTAGCCAATTGATCTCCTCTAACTTGTCTTTTTCCTGAACGAGTGTAAGCACCAGACCAAGGGTATTTTTTCTGACCTTTGTAAGTGTTGTATTCTCTTTGTCCTACATCAGCAGCAGCAGCATATTCCCACTCAGCCTCGGTTGGCAATCTGTACTCAGGTAAAATTAAACCGGAAGATCTTTGAGCATATACGTTTTTAGGACTGTTACCTTGTGTATTAGTAGCACCGGCAGCAGGAGCAGCACTTCCTTTTTTACCTGAAGCTGCTTTCTGACCTCTTTTCAATACGATTTTATCGTCACCGCCCATAGCTGTTGAAGGTGAAGCCAAATAAGCCTCAGTACTGAATACTTTATCAGCAGATGCATCAGTTACCTTAGCATCTTTTTTCAAGTATCTTTGCTCTTCTAAGATTTTCTCGTTAACACGGTCTGTTCTCCATTTAGCAAATTCAGTTGCTTGAATCCAGTTCACACCTACTACAGGATATTCAGCATAAGCCGGATGTCTTAAGTAGTTGTTAGTCATCGTTTCGTTATATCCTAAACGATTTCTCCAAACTAAAGTATCAGGAGAAGCTCCTTCATATATGTTTTTGTAATTTTCTTGATCCGGAGGGAATACTCTTTTTAACCAATCAAGGTACTCCATGTACATCATATTGGTCACTTCGGTTTCGTCCATGTAGAATGACATTACGTGCTGTTGATTTGGAGTGTTATTCCAATCATGCATCACGTCGTCCTGAACCTTACCCATAGTAAATGTTCCACCTTCCACTAAAACCAAACCCGGTCCGGTAGCTTGCTTCTTGAATTTAGAAGCATACTGAAAACCACCTTTCTTATCGTTGATTTTCCAACCGGTAGCTTTTGAGCCGCCTTTAGAGTCAGATTTCTTACTACAACTGGTAAAACCAACCATTACCACTAGGGATAGTAATAATTTTACAGCAATAATTTTGTTTACTTTCATATTTTTAGTAGGTAAATTTTAGTGGCGCAATATAAGAATTAACCTTTATACTGCAACAACTTTTTTAAATTAATACTAAAACACGCCCATTCCTGCGAGTTTCATATACAACGCAAAAATAATAGTTTTATTGTATTTTGACTGAAAAAAAATATTTTTTTCCTTTTTTATACAATTTTGCTGAAATTTGCGTTTATTGTAGACTATGAAAAAGATTATTACCGTACTACTTTTGTTAACTGCTTATCTAAGCAACTCTCAAGAGCAGGGAAATATTGTGTTGAATTGGACTGAAAAAAAAGCTTTCTCTTACGGAGATTACAACTTCACTATACCACAATTTAACCCAGACAATTTTGTCTACGACAACTACAACCAAAACTTAGTTTTTAGTTTAAGAGTAAAAGTCGGCTATACCGTTTCAGAAAACAGCTTACAACTCAACAACCTTATTTTCGAACCTATAAGCGAATCACAATTAGGAGATTTAAACATCAAAAACATACCCACGAGTTTCAAGTACGCGATTAAAAACAGCAAAGCACGCGATACCAACTTTGCTCAAATCAGCATTTCTCCAATAGTTAAAGAAGGTAACTCTTATAAAAAATTAATCTCTTTTAACTACACGTTACAAAACAACAATACCAATCGCAACGTCGCAACCTTTAATAACGTTAATAGCATTGAGAATTCGGTTTTAGCAACCGGAAATTGGTATCGTTTTTACATTCAGAAATCAGGGGTTTACAAAATCAGTAAAAGCTTTCTTCAAAGTTTAGGCATGGAAACCAACGTTGACCCAAGAAGAATAAAAATCTACGGTCATGGCGGCAGAATGGCGCCACTCTTAAACGGCACTGCTTATCCCATGGACATTGAAGAGAATGCGATTCATTTTGTAGGCGAAAGTGACGGCTCATTTGACAACCAAGACTACATCCTCTTTTATGCCGAAGGGTTAGACAATTGGAATGAAGAGAACAAAACCCATCTGAATTTGTATGCTGACAGAGCCTATTATTATGTAACTGCCTCGGGTGATAACGGGAAAAGAATAACCGATTTCGTTCAGCCAACAGCGAATGCCAATACTGTAATTACCAATTTTGACGACTATCAATTTCATGAAATTGACGATGTAAACATTGCCAAATTAGGAAGAGTTTGGTTTGGAGAACAATTCGGCATCGACAACGAACAAGAATTTGACTTTACATTTCCAAATTTGGTAACAAACAGTCCAATAGTAGTTAAAACACACGTAGCCGCTTCCGCTTTTAATCAGACGAGTTTTAAAATCGAAGCCAACAACCAATTGGTAGGTAATATAGGCATTAACGCTTTAAGTACCAATAGCGGTTGGGAAGCGTACGACAACACTTTAGAAAACAACGTGAATGTAACCGGCGAAGATGTGACTATAAAAGTTACTTATGACAATGGCGGTGTTCCCAGTGCTAAAGGCTATCTGGACTATATTGCCATAAAAGCCAAAAGAAACCTCTCCGGCATCGGAAAGCAATTCCGTTTCCAATTGGATCAGGCACCATTTTTATCCGGTGTAGGCGAATACCAAATCAGTAATGCAACCGACATTATCCAAGTTTGGGACATTACCGACATTTACAATGTCGCTAAGGTAATTAATGACAATCAGAGCGTTTTATCATTCAAAGCCAATTTAGGTGAAGCGCGAAAATACATAGTGGTTGACAATTCCGATTTCTTATCGCCTATGAAAGAATCGAAGTCGAAAGTAGACAACCAAAACTTAAAAGGAACTGTTTTTACTAATGCACAAGGGCAATTTCAAGATGTTGATTATCTGATTATCACCCCGAAATTCCTGAACACTCAAGCTGAAAAACTGGCCAACTTCCACAGAAATTACGCTAACTTAAACGTGAAAGTGGTCAACCTGGAAAACATTTACCAGGAATTCTCTTCCGGCAAACAAGACATAGCCGCGATTAGAAATTTCATCAAATATGTTTACTTCAACGCTTCCGACGCGAGCAAAAGAGTAAAATACCTCAATATTTTCGGCGATGGCTCCTATGATTTCAAAGACAGAGTAGCGAACAACACTAATATTGTACCTATTTACCACGCGCTGAATAGTTATACCGAAACGGAATCTTCTTTTTCTTCTGACGATTTTTATGTTTGTATGGATGCCGACGAAGGCAACACCAACTTTTTCTTTTACGGAATGGACATAGCCGTTGGGAGAATGATTGTGAGCACGACGCAACAAGCCGAAGAAATGGTCAACAAAGTGATAGAATACCACGACATCCAATCGTATGGCAGTTGGCGCAATAATTATGTAGCTATTGCCGATGACTCGGATAAAACAGCCGATTTAACCTTGCAAACCAAGCAGAACAATTTGACTGACGCTATCGTTAGCGAAAAGCCTTTTATCAACTTTAAGAAAATATTACTCGACTCTTACCAACAAGAAACTTCTGCCGGAGGAAAACGCTATCCAAAAGCCCGAGAGGAGATTTTTGCTGCTTTTGAAAAAGGCGCTTTGGTCTTCAATTACCTCGGTCACGGTGGAGAAGACGGTCTCTCAGGTGAAAGAATTTGGGAGAAGTCTGATGGTGAAAACCTGCTGAATCGACACAAATATCCCTTATTCATTACGATTACCTGCGATTTTTCTCGCTTCGACAACCCTTACCGACCAACTGCCGGAGAATACACCTATTGGAATCCTCGCGGAGGAGCTATTTCTATGATTACGACGGTACGTTCTATTGGTCAAATCCCGGCTGAAATTTTTAACGACCGAATCGCGAAATACCTCTTTGCTTACGGTAGCAACGAATACACTTCTATCGCCGAAGCCCTGAGATTGGCCAAAAACGAAAATCCGAACACGGCAACCAATGTCGTTTTCTATTTAGGCGATCCGGCTTTAATGCTCGCCATTCCTAAACCAAAAGTAGTATTAACTAAGGTTAACGATATGCCTATTACCGGTCCGATAGATGATTTTCAATCGTTGGCTTATGTTAAAATTGCCGGAGAAGTTTTGGATGAAAATAACAATTTACTACCTACATACAATGGCGAATTATCGGTGAATATTTTCGATAAAAACATAACTCGATCTACCTTAAATAACGATGGTAATAGTCCGCCAATCAATTTTACCAGTTTGGGAGAAACCATCTTCAGAGGTAATGCTTCTGTTGCCGGTGGTCGATTCGAATTTGGTTTTGTGGTTCCGAGAGACATCAGAATTCCTGTAGGTAATGGAAAAATCAGTTTTTACACCAAGCGAAATCAAATTTTATTGGACAAAACGGGATACAACACCGACATCAAAATTGGCGGAATCAATCCGAATGCCACAGCCGACAATGTTGGTCCGAGAGTTAGATTATACATGAATGATGAAACTTTTGTCAATGGAGGCATCACCAATGAATCTCCTTTCTTATTGGCTTTATTAGAAGATGAAAACGGAATCAACACAGCGAGCGGCATCGGTCATGACATCATAGGGATTTTAGATGGAGACGAAAGCAAACCGTACATCATGAACGATTATTACGAAACCGAACTCGACGATTATACCAAAGGAAGAGTTTATTTTCCGTATAGAAACTTAACCCCCGGATTACACACTATCACTTTTAAAGCTTGGGACGTATACAACAATCCTATCTCTGCCGAAATCCAGTTTGTGGTTATGGGAGACGAAACCATAACACTGGACAATGTTTTAAATTACCCTAACCCGTTTGTCAATTACACCGAATTTTGGTTTTCACACAACAGACCATTTGAACCTTTGGAAGTACAAGTACAAGTGATGACCATAACCGGTAAAATTGTATGGACCAAAAACCAAACTGTAACCACTGATGGCTTTTTGTCTCGCGAAATTACTTGGGACGGAAAAGATGATTTTGGCGACCGAATAGGAAAAGGTGTTTACATATACAAGCTCACCGTAAAATCCACTTTGACGAATAAAAAGGCAGAAAAGATAGAAAAACTTGTTATCCTTTAGGAAAATATTATATTTGTTAACTTTATATTACACTGAAGATGAAAAAAATTGCGTTACTACTTCTATTCACAACCACTATATCTTTTGTAAATGCCCAACAAGACAGCCGCGTTATTACAACCGGCGTTCCGTTTCTTTTAGTAGCTGCTGATGCACGCGCTGCGGGTTTAGCTGACCAAGGAGTAGCAACCTCCTCAGATGCTTTTTCACAACAGTGGAATCCGGCCAAATACGCTTTTGCTGTAGACGGACAAGGGTTCACAGCCAGTTACACACCCTATTTAACAGATTTAGTAAACGATATTTCCTTAGGCCAAGCCACCTATTACAAACGTTTCGGAGCCGATGGCCGTAGTGCTTTTGCCGTGAGCTTGCGTTATTTTGGTTTAGGAGAAATAGAACTCCGACAAAATGCCGATGACCCGGCTCAAATTGTAAAACCCAATGAATTAGCTTTAGACGGTTCTTACTCCCTTAAGCTTAGCGAAAAATTCTCCATGGCTGTTGCCGGTAGATACATTCGCTCCGCCTTAAGAATCCCTACCGGTGAAGGTGACGCCAAACCGGCCAGCACTTTTGCTGTAGACATTGCCGGTTTTTACCAAGGTGAAGAAACCGCTTTAGCCGACTTCAACGGCAGATTGCGTTTAGGATTCAACTTCCAAAACTTAGGCCCAAAAATCAACTACGATGCAGGAGCATCCGACGATAACAGTGCCAACTTCTTACCTGCTAACATGAGGTTAGGCGGTGGATACGATTTCATCTTCGACGATTACAATAAAGTATCTGTGAGTGTTGAATTGGCTAAACTTTTGGTGCCAACACCACAAAGTGCCGACTTAGATGGCGACGGTCTAATCACCACTCAAGAAGAAATCGATTTGAGAGATGCTAACAATGCAGCCTATAATAAAGTAAACTGGGTTTCCGGTATTTTCAAATCTTTCAACGATGCACCTGGCGGATTTAGTGAAGAGTTAAAAGAGTTCACCTATTCTGTTGGAGCAGAATATTTATACCAAGATTCCTTTGCTATGCGTTTGGGTTACTTTAATGAAAGTCCGGAAAAAGGTGCCAGAAGATTTTTCTCTTTGGGTGCTGGATTCAAATACAACGTAGTTAAAGTAGATGTCTCATATTTGTTCTCAGCTTCAAAAGTTAAAAACCCATTAGAAAACACACTTCGTTTCTCGTTAACGTTTAACTTTGGTGATAAATACGAAGAATATTAGTAGATAAACAATCATAAATACAATATCCAAATTTCAATTGAAATTTGGATTTTTTTTCCTCAATACTGAAATAAATGCTATTCGAATGCAACAAATAAACATCAACACCTCGTTTACGGTTTTCCAATCTGCAACAGAATTACCACAAGACATTCAATCCCTAATGGAACAAGCTGTGGCGATTCGAAAAAAAGCCTATGCGCCTTATTCTAAATTCAGAGTCGGAGCCGCCTTGCTTTTAGATAACGGTCAAATTGTTTTAGGTTCCAATCAGGAAAACGCAGCCTATCCATCCGGACTTTGCGCAGAGAGAGTCGCCATTTTTCAATCGGGTGCCATTTATCCGGAAGCGAAAATTTTGAAAATGGCAATTTCAGCAGCTTCTGACACCAACGAAACTAAATCACCTATCCCGCCTTGCGGTGCTTGCAGACAGTCAATTTATGAATACGAGTTCAAGCAAGATACCGATATTGAGATTTACTTTATGGGAGAAAGTGGGGCCATTTACAAATCGGATTCGATTAAAAATTTACTACCCTTAAGTTTCGACAAAAACTTCTTGTAACAGACAAAAATTACTGCTTTTAAATTTTACTTCTTACTGGGAATGTTTTACTTTTGCCTTTCGCAAATTTGTGTGTGAGTGAACTATTTTGCGTTGAATAAAAATAAAAACTTAAATAACAC
>JBEBBH010000232.1:0-3972 GCA_041158485.1 Bacteroidota bacterium
TTATATGGTGTTATCGGTATTACCAATATCATTACAGATGAACATCGGGAATTGGCCAATAGTCAGCATTTAAAATCACTTAAATTCTCTGCTAAATATTTATTGTCATTGGTGAATGATATTCTCCAAATCAATAAAATCGAGGAGAAGCGTGTCGTATTAGAGAATTTGATTTTTAATCTAACTGATGAAATCACAACCATTCACAATTCTGTTGAATACATAGCTGAAAAAAACAATGATAAATTAATCGTTGAAATTGATACGGCCATACCGGAGTTCTTAATTGGTGATAAATTGCGCTTATCTCAAATTATCATGAACTTGGTAAGCAATGCTTTAAAATTCACTAAAAACGGTGAAGTAGCATTGACAGCCGATTTGAAAGAGGTGGTAGATAAAACCTATTTTATTCAGTTTAAAGTCAGAGATACCGGAATCGGAATTGCTAAAGAAGACCAAGCCAAAATCTTTGAGAAGTTCGTACAGATAGAAAGAAAAGAGGAAGATTACCAAGGTACAGGTTTAGGATTGTCTATTGTTTCCCGATTGATAGAATTGTTCAAAAGCGAAATTCATTTGGAAAGTGAAGAAAACGTAGGTACAACGTTCACTTTTACCATCGGTTTTGAATACGATGAAGAAAAATCCAGAGAGATTATCAATAATATCGAAGTTGATTTATCCGATGGTCATTTGTACAATATTTTGGTGGTGGAAGACAATAAAATCAACCAAATGGTTACCAAAAAAATCATCCAAAGCAGCAATTTGAGTTGTACTATAGTGGATGATGGTTATGCTGCTATTGTAGCCTTAGAGCGAGAACGATTTGATTTGATTTTGATGGACATCAATATGCCGTTGATCAATGGTTTTGATACTACACGAAAAATTAGAGAAAAGGGCATAGATATACCAATTATAGCGCTAACAGCTTTCGATAAGCAAGAAGTTACAGAGGAAGCCATTTCTGCCGGAATGAACGACATTATGGTCAAACCGTTTGAGCCGTCAAAGTTGTTCCAAGTAATTAGTAATAACGTAAATAATAGAGAAAGCGCTGATTAATACCAACGCTTTTTATTTTTCTTAGAGGCTTCCGACTTTCTCGATTTGTTTTCACCATTCGGTTTCTTTTTATTTCTCAAATCGGGTTTGGCATCCGGATTGGGTATGTTTTCTTTCCAAGGAAACGGATGATCTTTTACGGTTTTTACATTGACCTTAATTAGTTTTAAGATGTCTTTCCAGTACACTTCTTCGTCTTTCCCACAGAAAGAAATCGATATACCGCCATTTCCGGCACGACCGGTTCTACCAATACGGTGCACATAGGTTTCCGGAATGTTAGGCAAATCGAAGTTGATTACGTAAGGCAAACTTTCAATGTCAATCCCTCGTGCAGCGATATCTGTAGCTACTAAAACCGAAATTTCTTTGTTTTTAAACTGATCTAAAACGCGTTGGCGTGCGGTTTGCGATTTGTCGCCGTGAATGGCTTCGGCATTGACGCCGTTTTTCTTCAAGGCTTTCACTACATTATCGGCACCGTGTTTGGTGCGGACAAAAACCAATACGTTGCTCAAATTTTGATTGCGTATCAAATGATACAACAAGCCGCGTTTGTTCTCTTTGTCAACAAAATACACTTGTTGCTCAATGATTTCTGCGGTAGAGGAAACCGGTGTTACCGAAACGTATTCCGGTTTATTTAAGAATGTATCGGCTAATTCGCGAATCGCCATCGGCATAGTAGCCGAAAACAAAAGCGTTTGGCGATTGCTTGGTACCAATTTTACAATTTTTCTAACGTCATTGATAAAGCCCATATCGAGCATCAAATCGGATTCGTCCAATACCAAAAAGTGCAAATGGTCGAAATCTAAAAAACCTTGTTTGTGCAAGTCTAACAATCGTCCCGGCGTTGCAATTAAAATGTCTATACCTTTTTTCAATTGGTCTACTTGCGGTACCTGCGATACGCCTCCAAAAATGGTCAACTGTCTCAAATTGGTGTATTTGCCGTAAGTGTCAAAACTTTCTCCAATTTGAACGGCTAACTCTCGGGTTGGTGTAACCACTAAACAGCGAATTTGTTTGGTTTTTTTAGAGGAACCGACCATTCGGTGTAAGTTGTGTATAATGGGAATAGCAAATGCTGCGGTTTTTCCCGTGCCGGTTTGGGCACAGCCTACTAAGTCTTTTCCGGCTAAAACAATCGGAATGGCTTTTTCCTGAATAGGCGTAGGGTTGGTATATCCTTCTTCAAAAACAGCTCTTTGAATACTTTTGGATAATGATAAATCTTCGAATAACATAAAATTTGTTTGCGATTAAGTGCAAACCGCAACAAAGATAGGGTTTATTAATGATGAATTGTGAATTGTGAATTGTGAATTGTGAATTCACCATTAAACAAGTTCTTTGCGAGCTTTAATAAAATCGGTGACCAAATAGCCTATAAGTTTCCCGATTAAGTGATTATTCTTCTCTTCTCCTAAATCCGGTGCGCCTTCACAAATGTGTATGTACGCCGCATTTTTATTTTTACCGAAGAAGTACACAAACTGACGCAATTCTTCAATAGAAAAACCACTCATAGTCATAGCACTACTGGCAATATTAGGCAAAGCATCCAAATCGATTTCAATGCCGTAAGCATCGTTTTTAATGAAATCGTAAGCCGTGTTTAGCTCTTGTTGGAAGTTTTTTTGTTGTCGAACTTTAATTTCGTCGTAAGTGTTGAAATTCACCCGATCTTCCATTTTTTTCAGGATGTCGAGTACATTTTTAGAAGTATAGTTTTCGTGCAAACCAAAGATGAAATACTTTTTAAGAAAGCCTTCTTCATAAGCGTATGAGAAACCATTGCCGCTGTGTCGTCCTTCTAAAATTCTGAAATCGGAATGCGCGTCAAAATTCACAGCGTTGATTGGTTTCCCCAACCCCAAAGCTGTTCCTTTGATATTCCCGTAGGCGTTGTTATGGCCGCCACCAATAATGATTGGTGTTTTACCGCATTTGATGATCGAAGTGATTACGTGAACTACTTCTTTGTCGATGCGTTCCACCAAAGTGCTCAGTAATTTTCTATCGGCTGTTTTGTGAAAATCCAAGTCTTTGGCTTCCTCCATTTCTTTGGAGATATCAATCTTACCCAAAACTACAATTTGACTGCCTTTGCAAAAGCGATTGTGTTGGATGTTAGCAATACTACTAATGGCACTTTGCCATGCTGAAGCTGCACCGGGACGACCAAAATTAGCTCTGATGCCCACATCCTCCGGAATTCCTAACAATACGTATTTGGCCTCACAATTTTTAAGAAAGGTCATGCAGTTTTCGCCTTTCGGGATGGTCAGCATTTTTTCGCCAAATTTTACTTCACCACTTCGGTGGTTGGTAACTTTAGCCAAATCGGTCATGGTAAAAGGAATAATACGCTCCATTTTGGTGTTAAAAATTTCTCAAAAATATAATATAATAGGGAATTTCACGTTACTATGTTAAATATTATTATTTTTGCTCTAATTAAATCTATAACCTATGGAAAATCAAAACGGTAACTCTAAATTAAAGGCAATCATAGCCATATTGGCTATTTTATTAGTAGGTAGCTTGATCTATATTTTCAAACTGACTTCTGATGCTAAAACACTCGAAACAACTATTGTTGAAACCAAATCTGAGAAAGAAAGTGTTTTAAAAGACCTAGAAGCTTTGAAGGCTTCTTACGATGAAGCGATTGCCGAAAACACTACAATGTCAGACGAATTAATCGCTGAAAGAGAGAAGGTAGCTAAATTAATTGTAGAGTTAAAAAACTCCAAAGGTGACAATGCTTCGCTAAGAAAGTACAAAGATCAGTACAAAGCCTTAGAACAAAAAATGCGCAATTTGATGCAGGAAGTGGAAGTATTGAAAGCGCAAAACCAAACTTTGACTACTAATTTAGACAGTACTAAAGTG